>JBAZRZ010000037.1:0-22146 GCA_041662685.1 Methanoregula sp. | reverse complement strand
CGTAAACGTTTCCTGGTCAAAACCAAATTCTCTTTCCTGAAAAGAAGATACGGGGCTGACCTGAAATCCCGTATATATCAGATCCAGATGAAGGAAATCTCATGTAAGAGCATTCTCGCGAACCTTGCAGGGTCTGATGAAAAAATATCAGCCAAAGTCTGCTGAAAATGGTTCATGGAGCGTATAGGATTTGCACAAGAAATGGGAAAACAGTCCCTGAACCGCCGCGAGGGCGTCCCTTTTAGGTGCGGCGGCGTTCATCACATGGGGGTATGGGAACATCAGCCCCCATCTTTGTACGGATCAATGATTCCCCTTACATCCTGCAATCCCGCAAACCCGTTTTTGCGATTGATATGAGGCGGTGGGAATTTCGCGGAAGGGGGCGGGCGCTGACAATAGGAGCGACAAAGCGGGTTGGTTATGAAGTGGATTAAATAGGGGGAATATTTTAGCACAGATATTCGAATTCGAGGATGGTGGACTTCCCTTCTCGGACGATGACAAAATAGGTTTATCGTATCTTGGAACAACGATGATACAATCTCAGGTGCAGTTCCATGAATCAATGTGAAGGATGTGAATTAAGTCATTTTGGTAACAAGTATCGAGTGTGTATTCCGCCACCATCAGATAGAATTCGAGGCTGTCTCATATCAAGAGATCCTACTAGTAAATTTTTACCCAAGTTAAAAGAATATGAGTGAGTTTCAGCAGATAAAAGAGAAAAATTTTGGTTTAAAAGTGCCCCGCCCATCTGGTTATTCGATAAAATTATGAAATTTGATAGTACGTATCAGGATAATACCAAATTACGTAATTTTTTAAATCGTGAATGCTATTGGACACATTTACATAAATGTCCTACAAAACCCCGTACAAATCAAGAGATTGACCAAGAGGGTATGAGTGATTTGAAAGAAGATTGTCCACAGTTTCGATATCCCGCTGCGAAATCATGCGCAAATAGGTGGTTCAAATCTAAATTTCGTGAACACAATTTAAACGACAAAATCATCATCACATTAGGAAAAGATGTTGAAAATTTTTTTAAGTCGTGGTCAACCAGTCATGGTTTGGAATACAGCAATGAAATTATCAATCTTCCTCATCCGTCAGGAAGGTGCAGATCTTGGAATAAAAATTCTAACCAAACAGAACATATCACTAAAGAGATTGATCGGCTCTTGAACCTAATTTAATATACATTCGAAAAATTACAAATTTTCCTTTGTAGCGACGCCTTCTTCAGTAAAATAGCGCTCGCGTGACCATGTACACTTTGTGCATATCTCCTCAAAACCATCAGCTCCCGGCCCATGGTACAAGATATCCAACGTGACTGTGGCGCCACATTTCGGGCAGTTTTTTGCAGGTTTAATTTGGTTATCAGATTCATCCATACACTATCTGGGAGATCCATTATCCTTAAAATATCACATATACCGAAAAGTGAAATGGTGAATTAAAAAGCCAAATTATCTTTTTTATTTTGTTCACAATCAGTGTTTTATTAAAAAAAGTTATGAAAATGTTTACTTGTGCGTGTAATACGCCACAATCCCCTCATCCCCAACCGCGTCGATCTTCACAAACCCGACCCGCTCAAACTGGATAACATTCCCGAGTTCCGACCGGACCGCCGGTTCGCAGGCCCCGACAATATCGCCTTCCTGCGTAAGGATCATGCAGGGAACGGTAGCCTGCGCCGGAAGCCACTGGACAATATGAGCCTTCGCCGCCCTGGCATCCGCCAGCGAATCCCCCGCGTAGGTAAAGGTGGGCGTGTCACCATTCCAGCTGATCTTCACATTGAAGAGATCCTTGAGGCGCAGCATCGTAACCTCCGGTGAGACCTCGTTCTTCGGGAGAAGGACCGTACCAGTAAACTCCAGCGTCCGGGTGCCCCGGGCTGCATCGCTCGGGTGGAGCATCGCGTGCGCAGTATGGGGTTGTGCACCCTCAATCTGCGCCGTCACCGGGTCAGGGACAAAGAAGCACCGGTTTGCGGTCGGGTCCACGATCTTCTTGTTCTCGGCATAGAGGTTGTCCCACGAGAACGAGATATCCGTATCCCCGATACCGATCGCAAGCATCGCGTTCTTGACGGCCTCGGGACTGATCCCCCGGCGGGCAAGTGCCCTCATGGTGCCGAGATGGATATCGTCCCAGCCGGTATAGGTCTTGTCATTGATGCCGAGCCGCATCTGGGAAGTGGAGAGCACGACGCCCTCGATACCCATACGGCCATAGTGCCGGTATACCGGCACCTTCCAGCCAAAATGATCGTAGATGTAGCGCTGGCGTCGCGTGTTGGCAATATGATCCGTGCCCCGGATCACATGCGTGACACCGAGCAGGTGATCGTCAGCGACGACCGAGAAGTTCATCAGCGGGTACACGTGGGCGATCACCTTCGGGTGGGCCGGTGCGTCAAGGATACGGAATGCCGGGAAGTCCCGCATGGCCGGATCCGGGTGGAGCAGGTCGGTCTTGATCCGGACGGATGCCTCGCCTTCCTTGAACCCGTGGGTGAGCATCTTATCCCAGAGCACGAGGTTCGTCTCCACGGACTGCTCCCGGCAGGGGCAGGCGGTCTTCTTGTTCTTGAGCTCCTTGAAGACCTCGTTGTCGCAGGTGCAGACATAGGCCCCGCCTTTCTCGATCAACTGCGTGCAGATGGCATAGTACAGGTGCAGGCGATCGCTTTGCGTGACAGTATCAGTGATGGCAAGACCCAGCCATTTAAGGTCCTCTTTTACCATCTCGTAGGCTTCGGGATCGACCCGCTTGGGATCGGTGTCCTCGATGCGCAGGATATAGCGCCCGCCGTACTGTTTGATGTAGGCGTCATTGAGCGCCGCCGCCCGGGCATGTCCGATATGGAGCGGACCGGAGGGATTGGGAGCAAACCGCATCACAACGCCATTCTCGGCACCTTCGAGATCGGGGAGCACCTTCTTGGGCTCGTGCTTCTCGGAGAGTGCCGCAAACATTTCCGGCGCACGGGATTGCAGGGTGGTCACGCGATCTTCAGGAGAGAGTGTCGCAACGTCCGCGATCGCTTCCTTTGCAAACGCAGAAACTTCCTTGGCCCGGCTCCGCAGTTCCGGGTGGGCACCCATGACCATGCCGATAACGGCCCCGGCCTGGGGGATACCGCCGTGCTTCACGGCATTCTGGAGTGCGCACAAAAAGAGGAGCTCTTTTGGATCTTCCCCGGCCATGGTTAATAACTCCGGGTAACAAAAAATTCACCGATGCCCATTAAGAGCTGGCGCTCTTTTGAGGCGGGGAGAAGGGAGAGATGCTTGTTGCTGGCAGTCACAAGGTCTGCGGCCATTTTCTTGATCTCATCGATTACGCCGGCTTCGGTGAGTTCTTTTATCGCCGCATCGATATCGGCTTTTGATAGTTCGCGTCGGTATTTCTGCAGGTCGATGCCCTTCTCCCGGGCCTTGATCATAATGATCGTCTGCTTGCCTTCCCGGAGATCGGAAGCCTGATCCTTGCCACTCTTCTCTGAGGGCGTGAGCAGGTCAATGAGGTCATCCTGGATCTGGAATGCGATACCGGTATTGAGCCCGAAGTTATAGAGAGCTTTTACCTGCGGGGCAGTGCCCCCGGCAAGAATGCCGCCAATACCGGCTGCGGCCGCATAGAGCACCCCGGTCTTTTTCCGGACCATCTCGATGTACTCGAACTCGTCTACATCATTGCGGTGCTCAAAGGACATATCCATGTGCTGACCTGCGCAGATGTCGGCACAGGCACGGGCGAGCATGGTCACCGAACGGACTTTAGCCTCATCCCGGGCTTTTGCCATGCAGATATACTCGAACGCCCGGGCATAGAGCACATCCCCGGCGAGGATGCCGGTCGGCATATCCCACTTCGTGTGGACCGTCTGGACACCCCGGCGCAGGTTGTCGTCATCCATGATATCATCGTGGATGAGCGTGAACGTATGCGTAATCTCGAGCGCGAGCGCCGCATGCATGAGATCATCGGAGCTTCCGTGTTTTACTGCATCTGCCGAGAGCATGACAACCGCGGGACGGAGTCGCTTGCCGCCGGCTGCGAGAAGATGGGTTGAAGCCGTGTTCAGTTCACCCACCGTATCGACAAAATACCGGTCGATCATGCGGTCAATATGTACTGCAACCGATTCCAGGTATGGGGAAAGTTCCGACATCGTAATACCTCGTTTTAATTTAGCTTGACCCGCTGTCCGTTCTTCAGCATGTGGACGGTGGACTGGGCCGTGTACCCCATTTCCGTAGCAAAATCCGTATACCCGGCCGTCATCTTCAGGCTGCCGTGAGCAGGGATGATATGCTGCGGGTTCAACAACTGGACAAACTCGTAGTGATCCTCGCGGTAGGCATGGCCGCTGACGTGCAGGTCTTCAAAGATGCGTGCACCGGCATGCCGGAGGTGCTGCTCAACTATGTAGCGCTGGCCGAAATTCATGGGATTGGGAATCACGTTTGCCGAGAAGATGACCTTGTCACCCTTGGACAGCTGATAGGGGGTATCCTCGACAGCGAGGCGGGTGAGGATAGAACCCGGTTCGCCCTGGTGCCCGGTAACGATCGGCAGGAACTGTTCCTTGCCCATCTTCATCATCCGGCGCATGGTCCGGTCAACGGTCCGCCGGTTCCCAAAGACACTGGTGGTCTCGGGAAACGAGCAGAGTTTCATCTGTTCTGCGGTGACCGAGTACTTCTCCATGGACCTGCCAAGAAGCACCGGCTTCCTGCCAATCTCGTGGGCACACTCCGCGATCGTTTTAACGCGGGCAATGTGTGAAGAGAAGGTAGAGACGATGATCGCATTCTTGTCATCCTCAAAACTGGTGATGACATTTCGTACGAGATCGCGTGCTATACGCTCGCTCGGGCACCGGCCCGGCCGGTCGATATAGGTGCTCTCTACAATGAGGGCGAGGACCCCTTCCTTTCCTATCTGGCGGAAGCGGGCAAAGTCCGGTGGTTCACCGATGACCGGCGTCCGGTCGAGCTTGAAATCACAGGCATAAACAATTGCACCGTGCGGTGTGTGAAGCACCGGCGTAACCGTGTCGATGATCGAATGCTGCGTGTGAACGAACTCGAGCACCAGGTTCGGGGAGAGCGTGTAGCGCTGCCCGGCCTTGAGGGCAAAGAGCTTGTTGTTCACCCCGAACTTCTGCTCACCGGAGATCTGCTGCCGGATGAGTTCTGTAGCATACGGGGAGGCGATGATGGGCGCATTGTACCGGTGTGCCAGCTTCGGGATTGCCCCGATATGGTCGAGGTGCCCGTGCGAGCAGACAATTGCCTTGACCGAGCCTTCGATCGCGTTCATCAGGGTATCGTCCGGTATTGCCTTGATTTTGATTAAGTCAAGGGAATGCATATTCTCAATTTCAGCGTCCTCGTGGATCATTATCTGGTCCAGCCGGAGTCCCATGTCAAAGATGACAATTTCCTTTCCGCAGCGGACAGCGGTCATATTCCGACCGACTTCGTCGTATCCGCCCACTGCAATAATTTCTATATCCATTTTTTTATCTCCTTACGTGTCTGTATGTATATTCTACCTGAAGAATGCCCCGGTTTGATGAAGGTTATCGCTTGATGCGCACAGGATTGTCTTTATCGATCATCTGGCGTGTCATCCCGGTAAGATAGACCGGGGCTTTCTTAAGTGCGGATACCCGTGCAGAGCCGGTCAAAAACATCGTGACCCTGAGCTGCTGGTGTATCACATCGATCGCATTACCGAGTGCCTCATCGCTTTCCATAGCGGGTTTGAGCAGGGGAAGTGCCATACCACAGAGATCTACCCCGAGTGCAAGCGCCTTTGCCATATCGAGACCGCTCCGGATTCCGCCAGAAGCAATCACCGGGCTGCCGGTTGCGAGCACTTCTGCAAGACTCACTACCGTGGGAATGCCCCAGCTGGTGAAGTCAAGTCCCAATGACTTAAGAGCCCGGTCTTTTGTGTTCTTACTCTCGTCTGCCCGTACGCTCTCGACCGCTGCCCAGGACGTCCCGCCCCAGCCACCGGTATCGATCGCACTGACTCCTGCACCCCAGCACTGCCGGGCTGTTGCTGCAGAGATGCCGCAGCCGGTCTCTTTTACAATGACCGGTTTTTTGAATTCCCGGCAGAGGGTCTTGATTGCCGCAAAGCAACCGATGGCATTATGATCGCCTTCCGGCTGGATCGCTTCCTGTAAGAAATTCAGGTGGATCGCCAGTGCATCCGCCTCGATCATCGAGACGGCACGCTCTGCCCATTCAATCCCATGGTCACGGAGCTGGACAGCCCCGAGGTTTGCAACCAGGAATGCATGAGGCGCCTCATCCCGCACGATCGAGAACGTATCGTCGAGCTGGGGATTTTCGAGCGCCGCACGCTGGGAGCCGACACCCATGCCGGTCCCGTAGCGTTCTGCTGCCCGGGCAAGCCGGGAATTGACGTCATTAGTTCCCGGGTGACCTCCGGTCATGGCCGAGATGAACAGGGGTGATGAGAACGAGTGGTTCAGGAACCGTGTGGAGAGATCAATGGCTCCCATGTCACACTCAGGCAGTGCATTGTGCACAAACCTGATGCCCGCAAACCCGGCATCCCCGCTCTCAACTGCCTCTTCTGCACAGATGCGCAGGTGGTCGAGCTTGCGCGCGGACGTAAACCGCTTTTTATCACTCATTTTTTATTCCCCCTGACCGTTGTCCCGCCGTGGCCGGCTCCTGCAAGGAAGTCGGCTACCCGCGAGACATGAAAGATATCTGACCCGATACCCGCTTCAGCGAGTTCGAGCAGTTCGTTAATTTTGCCTCTCATTCCACCGGTGACATCGGTATGCATCGAGTTGCCGATGCGGAGAGTTGGCATTGTATCCCTGGTAATTTCCGTAACAACCCGCTCTCCATCCAGCACTCCCGGTACATCGGTGGCGAGCCCCACGCGGCTGATACTTAAACCAACCGCAAGATATCGCACGAGCTGATCGCCCGATACGATACAGGCTCCTTTTGAAAGGTCCATCACCACGTCGCCGTGGATCACAGGGACCATCCCGAGATCAAGCATGGTTGCAAGATGCCTGCATTCGAATGAGACCAGCCTGCCCTTATCTGCAATCGCGGTGTGAAAGGGATGGACCCCGATTGCAGCAACCCCCTGTTCACGAAGTGTTGCAACAACCTCATCGTTTAACCGGCTGACTGCCCGGTGAGTGACGTAGATCCCCTCGGTCTGGCCAATAACAGCACCGACATCAAGGTTGTACCGCTTCGCCCCGGGATGCCCGCAGGAACCGGCTCCGTGTATGACCACGATGCCTACCGTCCGTGCACGGGCAATTGCCCCGGCAAGGGATGCCAGCTGCACGCGGTTGATCACACAGTCTGCACTCTTATCGGTGATTACGCTTCCGCCCAGTTTTAAGATCAAGTGATCAGACATTCTTCTCCTTGCGTGCGCCTTCCGTGTCGATCCCGGTAATGATTGCCCGGGCATCACACGCCTCTATCGCACTGGCAATACGGTGTTTTATCGGCTTGGGGCAGAGGGCAACCATGCAGCCCCCGCCACCGGCACCCGTGATCTTTGCCCCGAATGCCCCGGCCGACCGGGCAGCGAGCACCATCTTGCCGAGCTGCGGGTGCCCGACACCCAGCACTTCGAGCAGGGCATGGTTCATGTTCATGCATTTCCCCAGTTCCTTGGGATTGCTGATATGATGGATCGCGCTCATGCTCACCCCTTCGATGGCATCGAGAACCGGGTCCACGATATTGGGGTGCTTCTTCTTGAGTTCGCTCACCTGCTCCACCATCTTAGAGGTGCTGTGGGAGACAAGCGAGTCCCCGATCACCAGGTGAATGTTCGGAGGGGGCAGTCTTCTTCGTGACCCGCCACTGATAAGAACGATCCCCCCGTACGCAGAGACGGTGGTATCCGTGGGGCTTGCCCACCCTTTCTGCACGGTCTTTTCAATCTCAAAGGCCATGTCAGCGATATCTTCCCGGGTTTTGTGCAGGGAGAATTCATCGTTTATCGCCGACAGGGTGGCAACCGTGACTGCGGCTGAAGATCCCAGGCCGGACGAACTCGGGATCTGGGAGTTGATATAGACACTGCCCATCACGCCCATGGCCTCGAAACACCCGTCAATGTAGGGGAATTTTGCCTTCTGGGCGCGACGGGTGTTCCTCACCGTAACAAATACGCGGGGCTTGATGGCCATAGCTATGCCGGGCTTTCCATAGACTACTGCATGCTCACCGAACAAGAAAACCTTGCCCGGTGCACTCCACGTTGCCAACCTATATCACCGCAATGGCTGCATACCCCACGACCTCACGGGTGTCACCGGTGACATCCCCGCTCATCGCATACCGGATAAGCTTTGCCGTTTTCGCCCCAAGCCTGCTGCAGGCAGTCACCATAGCGGTGATCGGACCATAGCCGCAGGCAGTTACGCGTCGCTCCTCAATCCTCCGGTAAAATTCCACCGTATCGAGACTAGTTAAGGGTTCAATCACATAAAGATCATCTGATTTCGCTTTCGCCTCAGGCACATAGTGCGAGAAGTCGCTGGAGGCTACGATTCTGATGTCCCGTTTCGTCAGCCGGACTGCCGCTACAATCTTTTCTGCGAGCCGTATCGCGCTCGCGTAATCCTGCGGCCCCATCATGACAGGAGCAATACAGGCTCGCGGGAACCGGTACTTGATCAACGGCATCTGCACTTCGAGCGAGTGTTCGTCCCGGTGAGACAGTTCATCCGTTTCCATATCGAGAGACTCGACAAACTCGGTGTCCGTATCAATCATACCAAGCGGTGTTTCCCAGGGAATTGCAGAAACGCAGCTGATATACCCGCGATGGGAGGGACCAATCACCACAAAAGTACCGGAAAAATCCGGTTCGATAGCGCCGAATGCGTGGGCGGCTACCTGTCCTGAATAGATATACCCTGCATGGGGGGAGACGATACCCAGAGGTGCTCCCTCTGCCCTGGTGCCTGAAAAAAATTTCTCAAGCAGTTGTTCCAGATGAGAAGGATCTCGCGGATAAAACATGCCGGCTACTGCGCATGTACGCATCTTCATCGGATCAACCCTCTGGTCATACTTATATATCTAACGATCGATCACCCTAAAAAAAGGTGAGCGGATCAGAACTCAGTTTCGAAGTCCTCGGGGGTGAGTGCTGTCGAGATACCGCGGAGCCTGAGTATCTCACGGGTGAGCAGGAAGTAGATCATGGAGAGTGCCTTTCTCCCCTTGTTGTTGGTCGGGATGACCAGGTCAACAAACCGGGTCATGTTGTTGGTGTCGCAGAGCGCAACTACGGGAATACCGGACTGGACTGCCTCGTTGATGACCTGTGCGTCACCGATCGGGTCGGTTACAACAACGACCGATGGCTCGATGTACCCGTCAAGAACCGGGTTGGTTAACAGGCCCGGGATGAAGCGGCCGGTGGCAGACATTGAACCGATGGTGTCAGCGAACTTCTTTGCCGGGTACTGGCCGTACTGGCGGGAGGTGACCACGAGAATATTGGGCGCCTCGAACTGGTTCAAGAACTTGGCTGTGGTTTTGATGCGGGCATCAGTCTCACGGATATCAAGGATATACAGGCCATCGCCGCGGACGCGGTAGATGAACTTTTTCATATCTTCGCTTTTCTGCTGGGTGCCGATGTGGACACCGGCTGCAAGGTACTCTTCGACGGGGATGAGTGGCTCTTTTAATTCGATTTCCATTTCATTTACGGTAGTCATAGCTGTTCCTCTATGCGTATCAGTTCGTTTAATTTGGCAATGCGTTCTCCGCCAACCGCTCCGCATTTTAAGAAAACGCAGGAGAACGCGGTTGCAAGGTGGGCGATTGTCGTATCGGTGGTTTCTCCGGACCGGTGGCTCATCACCGTGTCCAGACCATGGGTGTGGGCGAGCCGCACTGCATCATAGGTTTCAGTGAGGGTTCCCACCTGATTGGGTTTTATCAGCACGCAGTTTGCTGCATCCATTTCAATGCCTTTTGCGATGCGGTCAACCTGCGTCACAAAGATATCGTCCCCGCAAAGCAGGCAGCGATCTCCGATCTGGCGGTTGAGCTCTGAAAAGGCGTCGAAGTCATCCTCAAAAAGGGGATCTTCAACATAGACGAGGTTGTAGGTGTCGACAAGCTCAGCAATGTACACGATCTGCTCTTCAGTAGTGCGCGTACGGTTGCGGTACTTGTACCCGTCACCGGTCCACATCTGGCTTGCCGCAACATCAATACCCACGTCGACATCTACATTCAGTTCGTCAGCAACAAGTCCGGTCGCCTCGGCAATGAGCTCAAATGCGAGGACATCGTCAATCTGCGGTGCCCACGCACCCTCATCACCCTTGCCGCAGGATTTCCCGTTCTTCTTTAAGAGTTCCTTGACATGCCGGTGGACCGCTGCATTGGCAAATACGGCCTCTTCTGCATCGGCTGCCCCCCCAGGCACGACAAGAAATTCCTGGATCTCGGTGGCGTTTGCCGCATGTGCTCCGCCACCAATGATATTCCCTAAAGGAAGCGGCATCTCATTGACAAATGCCCCGCCGAGATAACGGAAGAGCGGCATGTCCATCGATGACGCTGCTGCCTTTGCATTGGCAAGCGAGAGTGCTACGGCAATATTCGCACCGATCTCAGAGAAATCGGCAGTCCCGTCAATATCACGAAGCTGCTCGTCGAATCCTTCTTGGTCACGGGCATCCATGCCGATGAGTGCGGGAAGTACATTCTGGAAGGCATAATCGACCGCCTCCCGTGGCGGTTTGACTTTTGCCTCAAAAGCCCCAGTGCTGGCACCGCTGGGCGCCGCAGACCTGCCAAAACCATTCGGCGTGAATATATCAGCCTCGACGGTTGCATTACCCCGGCTGTCCAGAATGATCCGCAGTTCGATATCCTCTATGGTCGTCATAAGGGTCCTCTACTTCCTTTTTACGGTAATGGGTATGGTGTGGTTGTTGAATTCTTCGATGGCGATCTCAAGTGGATCTATACGTGTCGTCGTGATAAGTAACGGAGCACCCATTGATATCTGCAGAGCCCTTGCTCCAATGATCCTTGCCCGTTCATACCGGGAATATACCTGCGTCTGCATTGTTCGTCCTCAAAATGATGTTTTTTAATTTTAATATGGGGTCGCTGAGATTCGAACTCAGGTCACTGCGTCCCGAACGCAATAGGATGGTCCAGGCTACCCTACGACCCCTCGTTCATATAGTCAATCTACTGGTATGGGTTGAGTTCGTCGATGACGACTTTGTGCGTCAGGAGCATGCGCCTGCAGCAGTACCGGGTAATATTAAGATCGGTAAGGATCTGTTTGGGATCCTCACCTTTCTCCCATCTCTGCCTGAACTCTTCCCACGCAGTGGAAATTGGTTTTCCACAGGTGAAACATCGTACGGGTATCATTACGTTAACCTCTCATCATATCTGTTATCTTAACGATAAGACTTTTGGAACTTCGCCCTTGCACCGGAACCGTGCGGCTTCTTGGCTTCTTTCTGCCGCGAGTCATTGACAAGGAGTGTCCTGTCATAGGTAAGGAAGATATCCTTGATCTGGGGTTCGTTGTGCCACTGGAGGATGCCACGGGCAAGTGCGGTCCTGACCGCCTCTGCCTGTCCCATAACACCGCCACCTGCGACATTGATGGTGACATCAATGCCGTGCACCGCGTTGGGTACCAGGAGGAGGGGCTCAGAGATCTTCATCCGGGTTACATCAGAGCCGTACTGTTCGAGCGGTACTGAGTTGACCCGGATAACGCCTTTGCCTGCCTTTAAGGTCGCCCGAGCGATTGCAGTCTTGCGTTTTCCGCTTGTGTTAATGATCTTTACCATGGGGACCAAGCCTCTAGAACTTTGCTCCAAGGGACGTGCACACAGCACCGAGGGTGATGTGGGCAGGGTTGTTCAGCCGGTTCATGTGTGCGTCTTCGAGCACTTCCATCTCCTTTCCGACAAAATCCGTCGGGACTCCAACGTAGCACTTGATGCGCTTCATGGCCTCAACACCACGGGGGCGTTTGTACGGGAGCATGCCGCGGATCGTCCGCTTCATGAGATTATCTGGCCGGCGCGGGACGAACGGGCCCCAGCGGTTGCCGCTGGCTCCGCATTCTCTCTTTTTCTTGTAGAGAACAAACACCCGTGCACGGCTGCCGGATATGATCACTTTTTCTGCATTGACAATCGCAATCGTTTCGCCGGCAAGTCCGCGCTGTGCGACAAGGCTTGCAAGACGCCCGAGAATCAATCCATCACCGTTGATAATTGTTACCATATCTTCTTCACCTCAGGATCCGGACACCGTTGCCTTTCGGGTTGTCCTGCAGGAGCTGCTCAATCGTCATACACTGCCCTTTCGCGTCTTTGATCTTGATGGTGGCTGTTGCTGAAAAGTTCAGCGCTGCAACCTTTACAGACTGCTCCAGGAGACCGCTGCCGAGCACCTTACCCGGGACGATGATCGTCTCGCCGTTCTTGGCGTAGCGGCTGATCTTGGACAGGTTGACCTCAGCGTAATTCCTGTTGGGTGTCTCTAACCTGCTTGCGATCTCGCGCCAGATCTTAGCCTCATTCTCCCGTGACTTATTCTTCAGGAGTAAGATAAGGCTGGTAAGACGGGGGTTCGTCTTTTCTACAATTCTTGTCATTTCTTTTCCTCCCCAGAGATTTCGCCTAACTGGTGTTCCAGCTCGTCTGACTGCTCCTTGATATACAGAAGTGCCCGATTCATGATCTCTTTTACCGGCAGTGAACCGTCGCCTTCAACCACGAAAATATAGCGGTCTGCTTCGGCGGTTACACGGATTGCCGGTTCATCACCGATACCGCTCGCAAGGCATGCCTTTTCACAGAGCTTGCACATGGAGCAGTCGGTAAGTTTACCGTTTACTACTTCGACTTTCTTGCCACGAACCGCAAGCACCTGGCGGGGACATTCTTCCACGCACATACCACATGCATCACAAATGTCACTGATCGAGACTGCGGGATGGTTTTTGTACCCGCAGACCAGGGTTGGCTGCCATTTTGCGTGCACCTTGCCGGTATTGAGGACTGCTTTTGCTTCAAGGACAAGTTTCTGCCCCTTCGTGAGTTTGACGATGGGGATATTGTCGTACACCGGGACTGCTTTGGGATCCGCCGGGATCAGATCGCTTGAACTGACCGTGTGGGGGCCTTCGGCGCTTAAGGTGTAGGTTACCGTGCAGCCCGGGCATCCTGCCCCGCCGCACGTGCATTTCTCTTGTGTCGAATAGGATGAGAGATCGGTCTTGATGGGTATGAGCCCGAGGCGGTGGGCCAGCATCTCGTCAAAGAGCGCACTGGTATTGTCATAGATGCGCACATCTTCAATTGCGAGAGTTGGCACTTCACCGATCATTGCCCGCCGGAAGGCGTTGGCAAATGCCGGGCTTGCTCCCGAGAGAGTGAATCGCGCCAAGGAGTCGTCCAGACTGGCGAATTCTATCTGCATCACACTCTCCTGCCACGTCTGCCGCCTTTCGGCCTGCATGAGTCGTGGGGAACAGGTGTAACATCTTCAATGCGGCCTATGCGCATGCCTGCACGAGCGAGTGCACGGATGGCTGCCTGGGCACCGGGCCCGGGGCTGCGCTGCTTGCCTTGTCCGGGTGCACGCACCTTGACATGGACACCGACAATGCCCTTTTCACGGGCTGCCTGAGCAACATTTCCTGCCATCTGCATGGCAGCATACGGGGAGCTCTCGTTACGGTCCTGCTTGACGACCATACCACCACTGCTTTTTGTGACCGTCTCTGCACCGGAGAGGTCAGTTACCGTGATGATAGTGTTGTTGAAGGACGCGAAGATGTGAGCAACGCCCCATTTTTCCTTGTCATTTGCTGCCATTATCTACCTCCACGCTGGTATCCCTGCTGGGGGGCTGCTTTGGGGTTGCTTGCCGGTTTTGCAATGCGGGTCCTCTCTGCATTCGAGTCACTGACGAATGATGACGTCCCATAGTAGGAGATCTGTCCTTCTTCAATCCGGCCGACATGGTAGCTGGGGATAGTGGTACGCCTTCCGGCGATTGCAATATGACCGTGGGTGACCATCTGGCGCGCCTGTTTCGGCGAGCGGGCGAGTCCCTTGCGGTGGACCATTGTCTGGAGCCGGCGGTCGAGCTGTGCCTGCACCTTTAAGGAGAGCACTGCTTCAATATCCGCATCGACACCGAGAAGGCCTGCACGCTGAAGGTGGCTGATAAGCTCGTCTTTCTTTGCCTCGAAGATCTGCTTATCCATGGCGCTCGATGCGAGCACGAGAAGGTTACGGGCGCCCTTGCGGTATTTGCGCAGGTCTGCCTGTGCCTTCCAGACTTCACGCTTGTTGCGCAGCCCATATTCAATGACAAGACGCGTTTCTGATTCGATGCGCGTCTTTTCAAAGGGGCGCTTTGGGGTCTGGTAAGACTTGTGGTTCTTTCCGGGGTATCCCATGATTAGTTACCTACCTTCTTCTTGCTCACGCCGACGGTCTTACCGGTTCTGCCAGTAGACTTGGTGCGCTGACCACGGACTTTCTGGCCGGTCTCATGCCGGATGCCCTTGTAGCACCGTATCTTTCTTAACAGGTTGATGTCTTCGTCGTTTGCGAGAGCGACATCCCCGCCAAAGAGGTGCTTTGTTTCGCCGGTGTACACATCTTTCGGCCGGTTTGCCATCCAGGCCGGAATCTTCGTGATGTACTCTTCAACAGCGGTCCGGAGCCGGTTTACCGACTCCTCTTCAAGGCGACCGAGTAATGCATACTCGTCAACTTTCGCCATTCGGGAAATAACCATGGAAGTATGCCGGCCGACACCCTTGATGCCGGTGAGCGCAACTCTCACGGATTTGGTACCATCGAGATCGGAGGTTCCAACCCTTACAAAGTATTTTATATCGTCTTCCTGAGCCATCCAATCCCCTCGATTGGTGAGATTGTCTCTTTAGCGCTGAGGGGGAGATTTGAACTCCCGAGTCCTTTCGAACACAGGTTTAGCAAACCTGCGCCATACCTGGCTTGGCTACCTCAACAGAGAAATCTCGCATCTTGTAACAGACACTCGCAGTGGATGATCACTGCTCCATGAATGGTGTTTTATAATATGGGCAGTGTTGGGTAATAAGCATTGCGGGCAGTCACCTGCACGCGGGGCGAACGGGTGAGCCCGGATAGGAGAGGTTACGGGAGATTTTGTGGCTGGTAATTATTTTTCCTGATATGTATGTCGGGTTTCCGGGATGTTATTCTTGGTACCTTAGTATGTATGCATTCTATTTCAAAAATACCGGGTACAGTTATCTGATAAGAGAGGGGGGCAGTCCCTGAACCGCCGCGGGGGCGCCCCGTCGGGGGCGGCGGCGTTCATCGCAACCTCATCAATAAGTATTCTCAGCAAAGAACTCGATACATAGTCGTACTAAGAGAGATCCTCCTCTCCAAAAATAGAGCGGGGGACAGGCTACCCCCCTCCGGTTACCCTGCTGGTTTGACAAGCGGAAGGATACTCTCGTTTTCCTCGCCCTCTGTCACATGGATGAACAATAACCACGGACTTCAAGAAAAAAACACGGTGAGGTTTTCTGCTCACCGCTCCCGCAACCTACCCCAGCTCAAACGAAGTGACACCGAAGATCTCGTCCCGCGGAAGAGGTAAGGGATCGGGGATTGAGTACAGCCGGGCCGTATAGAAGACCGGCATCACCTTCCTGTCCTGCACGAGGGCAACTGCCCCCATGTTCGGAACCGGAATATCGAGATAAAACGGCTCGCCGGGTATCCCCGCAACGAGACCATCAAGGATCCGTTCAGCGGTTACCCGGTCTTGGGCAAAGAGCGGGCCGATCTTGTGACCCGTCTGGCAGACCCTTCGCACCCCATACTCGGCAATCTTCCCATCGCGGTCCAGTTGTGCAAGACCATAATGCCCCTGGCACGGTATGCCGGGTTGACAACAAAGAAGCCGTAAAACGAGAACCGATCATCATAGTTGACCACCGAGATCGTGCCCACGATCTTCCCGTCCAGTTCCGCACAGAAGAACCCTCCCGTATAGGCGGTATAGAAATATTCCGCATCTGCAAGCCCGGGGTTCCAGCCCTCGCGGGCGGCCCATGCTACTGCAGTAGAGACTTCCTCTTTTGTCATTGTCCGGAACTGAGTGCCTGGCATCTCCCCGAATCTCCGTCTACGGTTATAAGCAGGATAACTACATACACGTGACGGTTTTTGACGGGACTGGGGTCCATCATTTGAGTATAGTACTGTGCGATCCGGTCCATGTAGGCTCTGCTATAATATAGTACAATATCGGAAAAACCCGAAAAAAAAAGAGGAGAGCTTATCCTACAGCGCATTGACCAGCGATCTGCGGGTAATGATGCCGAAGAGCTTACCCGCATCCATCACCGCAATCGAACTGATATTCTTCTTGACCATCGTATCGATCACCCCGGAAACGGTAGCTGTGCGTTCCACCGATAAGAGAGGAGCGCTCATGATATCCTTGACGAGCAGGTTCCGGATCCGGTGATCCTGGTGGTTGCCATCGACCGATTCGCGGAACTTGCGCATCGCAATAGCCACATCCGTCTCGGTGACAATCCCGGTGAACTTTTCGTGCTCGGTTACAATAAACCGGGTAATATTATCATCGAGCATCCGTCGCCGCAGGTGGACAACCCGTTCTGTTGCTTCAATGGTGACTGCCTTTTCTACAACAGCATCCATCCCGTTCTCCGGCTTGACCTTTTTGAGCAGGTCAACGGCACTTACCTGTCCAATGAGTTTGTGATTCGCATCATATACAACTACCAGTTTGTAGCGCTGGAGCAGCGGGATGAGCACGTTGATGCTCTCATCCGGATAAACGCTGGTGAAGTCCTCCTCAACGACACTGGCTACATGAATCGCAGCAGGGGCGAGATTGGCGTTCTGCTTGCTCCCCAGCTTTTGAGCGATTGCCTGCCTTGAGACGGTGCCGATTACAGAGTTATTATTCATGGCTATGAGAGGATCGATGCCTTCTGAGAGCATCTTATCGAGCGCTTCGGTGATTGTTGCCGATTTGGCTATGGAGGTCGGTTTTACCATTACATCTTTGATAAAAACTTCTTTTGTCATTTCGCCACTTCCTTTATGATATCATCGCGTTTTATGATCCCGTAAATCGTGCTGTTCTCCATGACAACAAGGCTGTTGACATGATGTCTGTCCATCAGTGCGATAGCATCGGGGAGCAGGGTGGATGCAGGGACCGTGATAACGGGACTCGTCATCACGTCTTCTGCAATCACCGAGGCGACCATGAGCGAGCTCTGGCCGCGTCCCCCGTCCGCTTTTTCACGTCTCATTATGGCTACGTCTTTTCCCACCACACCTGATATCTTGGGCTCATCTTCATAGAATGCAAGGTTTGTTTCGGTGATGATTCCGGCAGGCACTCCCTCATCGTCCATCACCAGCACCTTGTCATTGCGTTCACGCATCACGCTGATCACATGATCGAGCGAATGGTAGCGGTTGACCGTCCCCACATCCTCCATCACGTCTTTGACCGGGAGGCTCAGGCCCCGGACAAGGGCGGATTTCATCAGATCGGTCTTGATGATGATCCCCACAACGGATCCTGCTTCAACCACCGGGACACTGCTGAAATTTCTCTCTGCAAACAACTTTGCAATTGTGTGGATCCCAGTACCGGGATCGACAGTCACGGGGTTTTCTGTGGCAAGGGCACCCACCGGGATCCGGTCGAGCGGGCGCCGCCTCCAGGCCGGTTCACCCTGCTTTAAGCGATAGGCAATATCCTTTTTTGTGAGGATTCCTGTCAGTTTCTGATCTTCCATAACCAGGATGCGGGATATTTTATGCCTCACCATCAGGTTCCGGGCATGGGCTACGGTTGCATCCGGAGAGACGAAAAAGACCGGTGCGGTCATTACGTCGCGTGCGAGCATGACAGTTATCCCCTCGCAAATGCCTGGACCAGATCGAATTCGGTCACGAGCCCGATCAGCCGGGAATCCTCAATCACGGGTAATGCCCCGATGTTTTTCTCGAGCATCTCGCGGGCGGCCGCATTGATGCTCTTTTCCGGAGTGGTTGTGAAGAGCTCTCCCCCAATCAGTGTCCTGACGGGTAGTTCCATCACTTCAGAAACATTCCCGGTGGTCAGCCTCGAGAAGACCTCCCTGCTGCCGAGATAGCACATCAGGTCGGTTGCCGTGACAATCCCGTACATTACATCGTTGCTCACGACCGGTAACCGGCGGAACCGGTATTTCGTCATGTCACGGGCGACCGTTGCAATCGGGCAGTCAGGTGCAGTCACCCGGAGGGACGAACTCATCACGTCTTCGACTTTGAGCGGACTCTGCTGTGCCCCCAGCACCCGGACTACATCCCGTTCGGTAACAATCCCGATGAGCACCCCGTCGTTGTCTATGATAGGGAGCCCCCCGATCTTTTTTTCGACAATCTCTTTAACCGCATCGCGGATGGTTGCATCGTGCGTAAGCGTGACAATCTGCTGCGTCATAATGGTACGGACATTTTCATTCACCGCCGGGAGCAGGTTGCCACCATGTTTGACCTGTACGAGCTTGTACTTGTCACCCCCACCCATGAAATTGATCACGTCGCCGGAAGTGACGATTCCCCGCAGCTTCTTTGTGCCGGCATCGGTAACAGGAAGCCTCCGGAAGCCACACTTCGTCATCTGTTCTACGGCCCCGATAATACTTGTAGTGGGGGGTAAGGAAATGACGTCATGGGTTGCGATCGCCATGATCTCACCTTCCTGCTCTGCGATATGTGATTTAAACTCAACCGGCCCGCGGTCGAGTTTTCCCTGCATCTTCAAGAGCCGGTCGCCCTGTTTGATGCCCCGATCGTTCTGGTGCATTCTCACCTCGTGCGGGTTAATAACCCGCTTCCCTTATTTATGCCTGGACGTTTTTTCCAGAGGTATCCTGTCCATTTTGATCCTGCTGCTGAAGGTGCGGTTTTTAAGCAAGTGCAGCAAGGATGTCGTGCCGGTCAACAATCCCGACAAGGGTCTCCCCTTTAAGAACGGGAAGCCAGCTGACATCATGTTTTACCAGCAGTTCTGCTGCGTAACGTATTGGCTCATCGGGCGCGATCGTGACCACATCCCGGGTCATCACGTCCTCGATCGTTGTATGGGCGTGCTGGGCGATTGCTGACCGCACCCGCCTGGTACTGATCCGGTCACGTCGTGAGACAATGCCGACAAGTCGCTTCTTGTTGATAACGGGAAATGCCATAAACCCGCTCTCAATAATCAATGCCTGGATCTTCTGGAGTTCATCGGCTGGATTTGCTGCGACAACGTGCTCGTTCATGCGGGAGGCAACCGTCCCGTGCAGTTCATTGCGCGAGATGATGACGGGGAAGAGATCCGAAAGAAGAATCCCTCCCCGTATGTGGTGTGTGGAGTCAACCACCGCAGCACTATCCGTATGGAAGTTTCGCATTTTTTTTTGCCACCAGTTCGATTGAGTCTTCAGGATTTACCATCGGTGCATCTTTAACAAATCCCTCAACCGTAACATTTGATTTTGTTGTAGTTACCCGCAATCCATCCGTTAAGTCAATATAGCCGAGGATGTTTTTCTTTGCGTCCACGACATAGACTTCACGAAACCGGTCATCTCTGAGGATATGCCGTGCCTTTGTTATCTGGTCATTGTTTTTCAGCACAGGGATCTCTAAGATGAAATCCTGTGCTGTTTTCATGTGATTTTATCCTCGTCACGGCAGCTCGGACAGACCATTACGCCATCCACCCGCTTAAGGTCATCAGACATCTGGTTGCAGCGGTCGCAGACACCCTGCTCAATGATCTCCTCGCGGTTGATCTCCATGAGATCCTCCAGCAGATCATTGAGTTCGGTAGAGATGGTAAGGAGATCCCGGACGGTTACAATACCTATCACCTTGTTGTGTTCATCCACAACGGGGAGTCTCCTTACCTTATGCTCGACCATCATATGGGCAGCATCGCCGGATGTTTTTTCCACACCCACTGTAATGAGTGGCGTGCTCATGATTTCATTCACGTGTACTTTGCTCGGTTTGAGATCCTTTGCCACCACCTTGCAGTTGATGTCTTCCTCGGTTACAATGCCAATGGGTTTGTTATGATCGAGGATGATTACGCTGCCGACTCCTTCCTGGCACATCGCCTTGGCTGCCTTTGCTACCGTGGCTTCAATGTCGATCGTAGTCGGATTGCGTTTCATCACTTCCCCGATGGGGACATGGGTTTCAAACCGGATTGCGTTGGATGTCTTTTTCATGAGTCACCTCCTTGGTGCGTTTTTGTTCTAATGCTTTACAATTAGCATACTCCCTTCCCCTTGTATAAATACAATTTGGCCGAGGCAGACACCAATGCACAGCAGTAATAACTGGACTGGTCAGCACTGAGGTTGCAGGATAACCTACGGCGACCCTGCATCCACAAAAATACGAGAAACCTAATAAACTGCGTATTCTATACACTACTAACGAATCATGGTGAATTCTTTGTACCCAGGTACGATGCGTAGCCAACGAGGTGTAGAGTGAAAATATTTTATCAGACGTTTGGTACGGCAAAGAAGAAATTTTCCAATTTCCTCAACTCATTTTTCAAGAAGAAGCGGACCCGGATCGGTATCTACGGTCCACCCAATGCGGGAAAGACCACGCTGGCAAACCGTATTGCCCGGGACTGGACCGGCGATGCAATCGGCCCGGTGAGCGAGATACCCCATGAGACCCGCAGGGCCAGAAAGAAAGAAGATATCATTATTTCGGGCGCCAACGGCAGTACGGTAACGATGGATATCGTAGATACCCCGGGTGTCACTACCAAGATCGATTACCACGAATTCCTGGAATTCGGCATGGAGAAGGATGAAGCGATCATCCGTGCCCGGGAAGCTACCGAGGGTGTTGCTGAGGCGATGCACTGGCTGCGCGAGGATATCGATGGCGTGATCTACATGCTCGACTCGACGCTCGATCCGTTCATGCAGGTCAATATCATGATGATCGGGATTATCGAGAGCCGGAACCTTCCGGTCATCATCGTTGCAAACAAGATCGATCTGCCCGATGCTGCGCCGGCACGTATCCGCAGTGCGTTCCCCCAGCACCCGGTTGTGGCTATCTCCGGTCTTGAAGGCCGGAACGTTGAAGATCTCTACGATACCATGCTCGAATACTTCAGGTGAATGCTATGCCGCACAAGTGTACAAAATGCGGACGGGAATATAAGGACGGGTCAACTGAGATCCTGAGAGGGTGCGCGAGCTGCGGCGGCAAGAAGTTCCTCTACGTCAAAGAAGAAGAGATCAACAAGGATGTGCTCGAAGAGAAGTCCATCGAAGAGATCGCTGACGAGTCCAAAGAAGAAGTGCTTGAGATTGTCGAGCAGCCCACAACCCGGAAAAAGGAAGTGGAGATGTATGACCGGGTCGAGACGATCCGGATTGTTTCGCCCGGTTCTTATGAGCTGAACCTTGAGAAGATGGCGAAAACCGATGAGCGGATCGTCAGCGTGGGCAAGGAAGGTTCGTATATCATTGACCTTATGTCGATGGCAAAGGATGAGCCAAAGAAGAAGAAGGCAAAGAAGAAGTGAGATATTTCATCTGATTTCCAGTTCCTGCTTTTTTCATTCCGGCACCATATCGTTTTTTTAGGATCATCTCATCCTGTATTATCTGAAGAACCCATTTCTGCTCTCCATGCCAATCCGCGTTGTGGGATGATGCCGTATTTCCTGCTCAATTGTCGATAAAACAATATTCAGGGGGCGGCACAAAATTTTAAAGGGCATTTTAAATGTCTTGCATCACTTACCGCAAGCCAGGGGATTTTCCTTACAAAACGATTGTGTCGCTCCACTTGGGCTCTCGTTATTAAAAAGGAATTTACTCCGACCTCAGTGCGTCAATCGGGTCCATGTTGGATGCCCGCCATGCCGGGTAGACCCCGGAGAGGATACAGACCACGAGACCAATCGCCATACCTATGGGAATATACATGAAACT
>JBAZRZ010000036.1:0-22536 GCA_041662685.1 Methanoregula sp. | reverse complement strand
AAACCGGTTGTAACTTTTTTTTTGTGAGGTTATCTGAGGAACAGGTACCAGGCTCCGACAATCACTACAAAGCTCACCACGCCGATTCCGATTACCGTCATACTGCTGATCTCTTTTGACTCTTCTGCCATGAAATACACATCCTTTTGTGGATTAAACCACGATATGTTATCCTTTGAGTATTAGGATAAATATTTTTCTTCGGGATTTCCCCGGACTTTCTGACTATCCGGGCTCTGTTGAAATCCTAAAGAGAAACAAGTAGTCGCTCTTGGGGTTTCATTACACATCGTGCTTTCGCCCCCGCCGCTCGGGACTCCCCCCTATTACAATAACCATCAGAAGGTTGCAGAAAAACCCCGGAAAAACGGGGGCCAGGGGGATGCACCCCCTGGGCTGCCTCCCCCTCTTTAGGTAGAGAGGGGGTCACCCTCCTGATCATTGCAAAGAATAAGCGAATGACCGGAAAAAGAGGATTGCAACAAAGCCACTATCCGGATATATAATCTGCAAAAAAAGTGGCACACCATTAAAATGGAAAATTGGATCAAACGATCAATGAGATCAGGTCGTGTTTGGTGATTACGCCCCGGACAATCCTGCCTTCCACTACCAGCACCGCGTGATTCTGCTGGAGGATATTGATCACCGTTTCCACGTCCATGTCCGGAGGTACGGTAGGAAAGCCCGGCTCCATGAAATCCCGCACCACAAACAGGTGGGTCTTGTGCAGGCGCTGCTGTTCGATAGCCTTGACAATCACGGTCTCGGAAATGCAGCCTACCGGAGCTCCGCGTTCAATGACCGGCAACTGGGAGATATTATTTTTCTCAAAAATTTCTACTGCGCGGGTGATAGCATCCTGGGGCTGGACTGAGAGCACGGGCATATGCATGATCTGCGCTGCTTTGATCTTCTTGGGCTCGGAACTGTTGAGCACCACAATGATCTTGTTGAGCGTACTGATGCGGGGGTCGACATTCCCCGCTTCGATCCTGGCGACCATGGACTGGCTGATACCGGCACGCCGGGCCAGTTCGGTCTGTTTCAGGCCAAGGGATTCGCGCCGCGTCCGGAGTTCTTCGGGTGTGGAAATATGCATTCTGATTACTGATGGTTATAGAAAGTAATCAACCTTATGTTCGAGCCGGCAGGTCCATAACGAAGAAAAATCCTTTCCGCGCTGTTTTGTAAGGGTTTAGGGAATTACCCGGTGAAACGGGGGATAAATGGATATGAATCAGGGTTATTTTTTGCGGTACATGCAAAATTTTTTAAAGAGTCCTTTCGTATAGCTATTCAACGATAATCCAATGCATATCTTTTGGATTTGTGTTCAACATGACCGAGTGTCTCTCTGATGATGACGATGAAGAGCACCATCCGGTGTATCTTCTCAAGGGTATTGTATGTCCCTGCACACAGGGTGCAGAGGAAAAATTGTCCGGTTCCAACCCGGAATATGCGTATCTCTTGTCAGGCAGCGATCCGGTGCTACCGGCATTTCCGGACAATAAAAAGGAAATATCCCCGTTTTTTCTGAATAGCGGTTCTTACGGGTTGATCGGATCATGAACGATAGACGGGGTAAAACCCCGCTCCCGGAAAACTTCTCCCCTGCCCTGAGCGCAGGAACCCGTTCTGATGCAGCAGCCATCACTGTACGCACTGAAAATATGAACCCGGTCTTCCTTTCACCCGCCACCCTGGCAGTAAAACCACCCGTAAAAGGAAACGGCAGAAAAAACCACACCCTACACAAAGATTCCATATTTATCCTCAGGCACGATGAGCATTCCCATATCATAAGTGAAGATTATTCGTACAAGACCGACTCTTACTATACTATCCTTCAGATGGAGAGGAGATACAACCGTCCTCCGGTGCGGTGATCGATGCATTTGTGGTACCCATCTGCCTGGAACGGGCAAAACTTGCCGGCATTGCGGTCTGTGAATGGGAGATCTCGCAGGGGTATGTGCCGCTCCCGGCGATCCTCTATGGTATCAACTATTTTGCCTGCACATCAGAATTTATTACCGTCTACGACAATGAGGCGGCAAAAGAGGCAGTGAAGCATATCACCAATAAGGGAAATTACCCGTTATGTTACCAGAAACTGGGTGAAGATGCTGAAATCTGCCAATGTACCGCAGTATTTGGACAGGCCATTGGCCGCGGTGAAGCAGTTGCCCACATGACCGGGAGGCTGTATGCACTCTTCGCCATTCCCCTCATGCAGATGGTACTGGTAAGAAGCGGTGACGATTATTACCTTTCATCCTTGTCCTCCGTCCGGTATTCCCAGATGCCGGAGAACGACCGTATGCTTCTTGAAGCCTACCTGTCCCACCAGGAGTTCCTATGAGCCGGCTCGGGATCTTCGTTGACCGGAAAACCCTGTCGAATTCCGAACAGTTAAACGCCCTGATCCGGTGCCGGGATGTGGCCGAGTCCCTGGGGCATGCGGCGGATTTTATCTTTCCGGTAGATATCCACAAGATCAAAAAGATGGATGCGCTCTTCATCCGGGCCCGGACGGACCCGATGAATATTACCTATGTGGCCGCCAAGATGGCGCGGTTTCACGGTATCCCGGTCCTTGATGACCCGGACTCGATCCGGTGCTGTTCGGATAAGATCAACATGTATTCCCGGCTGATCAAGGAGAATGTCTCGCTCCCAAAGACGGTTTTTTTGCCCAGGCAGGAGTTGAATGTCGAACGCGTTACCCGGCTGCTTGATGAACTCGGCACGCCGCTCATTGTAAAAGAGTCCTCCACGTCCTTCTCGCTCCGGGTCGAAAAAGTGAGTGACATTGCAGAATTTTTTAAAGTTGCCCACCGGTTCATCAAGCTCTCGGACTGGATTGTCGTCCAGCAGTATGTCGAAAGCAAATATGACTGGAGGGTTGGCGTGCTTGACGGCAAACTGCTCTATATCTGCAAATACACGATTCCTTCGGTCACGTTCAAGATACAGGCCTCGGTCAATGGCCATATCGTCTATTGCGGGGTTAAAAGTGTTCCGCCCGATCAGGTCCCGCCCCACGTGATTCAGCTGGGGATCGATGCAGGCAACGCGATAGGCCGGGGGCTGTATGGCGTGGATATCAAGAACAATAACGGCGATGCGTACGTGATTGAAGTAAACGACAACCCATCGATTGAGAGCGGGGAGGATGACTGTTATCCCCTCGTCTTTGAAAACATCATATCCCATCTTTTTGCAGAGTGATTTTTATGGAAAACTGGTTATTACGTGCTGAAACGATCTGTATGGAATGCGGCGGCCACTGCTGTGATGAGGTTCATCCCCCGGTCTCTGCCGCGTTTTATGAACGGCTGACAACCGCCGGGGTTTCTCAGGATGTGTTTGAAACGGTCGGTTACCGACCATTAAAGACTCGTAAGAATGGTGAATGCGTTCTTTCAAAGAATGGCAAATGCGGGATTCATGCCTTCAAACCCGAGACCTGCCGGTCCGGGCCGTTTACCTTTGATATGAACGGGGACATGATCGCACTTTATCTTAAACATGAACGAATCTGTCCCATTGTCGGCCTGTTAAAAGAGGTGCCCGACGCGTACCGGTAGCAGTATGAGCTGGCAGTGCAGAGCATCACGCATCTCGTTAAACATCTGACCGATGAAGAACTTGCGGTGATCTGCGCCATCGATGAACCCGAAACGGATAAAGTGGCAGAAAGTCCGCGACTTTAAAATAACCTCATCATGACCATCGGCACCGAACACGAATACTCCATCAATGACTGCCGGTTTAATCCCCTGCCAGTCTCCGACGAAATATTAAAATCGATCTGCGGGCGGTACGAGAGCGAGATCCTCTTTGGGGAGGTGAAACTGGGAAAGGAACTCCAGAAAACGGTTCTTGAGATCATTCCCCGTTCACCCGCAGACGATCTCCGGGTCCTGGAAACCCAGCTGACCGGGGGGATTAACCGGTTTTACCGGATCTTTCCGGACTAGTACCGGCTGCTGGGTCTCGGCATGCATCCCCTGCTCCGGCTGGAACAGACTGCGGTCTGGGATCCCGATGAGGGAGAATATTACGAGGCATACGACCGGCTCTTCAATATACAACAGCACGGCTGGCTGAACATCCAGGCGCTCCAGATCAATCTCTCGTACAGGAACAGTAAAGACCTGGTCAGCCAGTATAACCGGATCCGTTCCCTGATTCCCTACTTAATCGCCATTACTGTATTATCGCCGTTTGTGGAAGGAAAGCTGACCGGTTCTATGGACAACCGCCTGCTCTACTACAGTGAGAACCAGAAGGAGATACCACAGGTCTGCCACGGGATCATTCCGGATCCGTTCAAAACGTTAAACGATTACCACGCCATGCAGGAGGAGATCTTTATTGAACTGCGGACGCGGGATGCCGGGATTCTCTACGAGGAATGGTTAAATTCCAGCGGGGAGATCATCCGGTTCTCAAGGACGTGCCTTGAGATCAAGGCGCCCGATGAACAGGAATGCATTCGTTCAGATATGGCGGTCTGTGCTTTTGTCCGATCCCTCCTCCGGTGCAGGACGCTCCCGGTTGAGACCGACCAGGCAGCCTTGCTGGCACTCACCGATCGGGCGATCCGTGATGGCACGGGAGGGATGAAACCCGAACTGGAGAAGTTGTATGACGCTGCATGGAAACATGCAACTGTAGATGAACGCCAGTATCTGCCGGTGATCCGGCAACGGATCTGTCACGGAAGCCTGGCCGAGCTCATGCGGAATCGCTATAAAAAAGATACAGAGTTTCTTCCAATCCTTTCGGATATGGCCACATCTTTGCAAAAAAACCAGCCTTACGGGCAGGGTTAAACGATACGGGCAGGAAATAACAATGCTTAATACCCGTCTGCATGTATCCATTGGATAAGAGCGGGTGTTATGTCGCGTCAACTGATTTCCGAGGCACAGGGATATGAAATGTTGCGAGAGATTGGCGTTCCAATCCCCCGGTATGCACTTGCTAAAACGATTACCGAGGTTGTTGCTGCGGCAGGGATAACCGGGTTTCCGTTAGTACTGAAAATTGTCTCTCCCCAGATCGTCCATAAAAGTGATGCCGGGGGGGGTGATTACCGGCATCCGGAATACTGAAGTTCTGCTGGGGGTATATGACAAGATCCTCAGCAATGTCTCCCGATATGATCCGTCAGCAACCATTGACGGGATCATGGTCGAGCAGCAGCTCGAAAAAGGATTGGAGATCATCATTGGCGGGAGGATCGATCCGGCGTTTGGAAAGTGATCACAATCGAGATGGGAGGAACCCTTGTCGAACTGATACGGGACGTATCAATACGGGTTCTCCCGATCACTCCTTCCGATATCAGTGCCATGATCCACGAACTCAACGGGTTCCCGTTGATCAGGGGATACCGGAATGAACCTCCCCGCGACATGCAGGCGCTTATTGACCTGATCGATACCATTGCACGTTTTTTTATGGCACGTACTGATATCGTAGAATTCGATATCAACCCGGTCTTTCTCTATGAGCACGGGGCCTGTGCTGTTGATACCCGGTTCTATATCGATACCACGGCGAGTCCTGAACAACCGGAAATGAGCCGGGCACTCCAGAAAGAACTGCACCAGATCAAATCGATCGCCCTGATCGGTGCTTCTGCTGAACCTAACAAGGTAGGTTATGCGGTACTGCGCAATCTCCTCTCGTTTCCCGGCACCGTCTACCCGGCAAACCCGAAACATACGGTGATTCTTGGCCGCACCACGTATCCTTCACTTACCTCCACCCCGGCCCGGTCGATGTGGCTGTCGTGGTTGTCCCGGCAAAGGTTGTCCCTTCAATAGTAGATGAAGTCGGGAAAAAAGGGATCCCTCTTGTGGTGATCATCTCTTCGGGATTCCGGGAGAGCGGGCTTGCAGGAAGCGAACTCGAAGATCGTGACATAACCCTTGCAAAACACTATGGTATACGCATTATGGGCCCCAACTGCCTGGGGATCATGTTCCCCCACCAGGGAATCAATACCACCTTTGATCCGGTCTCTCCAAAACCCGGAAACCTTGCCTTCATCTCCCAGAGCGGGGCAATCATCACCACCATGGTGGACTGGTGCCTGCCCGAGGAGATCAGTTTTTCTGAAGTGATCAGTGTCGGCAACCAGGCAGATCTCACGTTTGAAGACTATATCCTGTGTGCTGCCGATGATCCCGATACAAAAGCCATCATCCTGTACGTAGAGCAGATCCGTAAAGGGCGGCGTTTCATGGAGATCGTCCGGGAGGTTACGCCGCGAATGCCGGTGGTGGCGATAAAAGCCGGGTCGTCAAAAATCGGCCAGATGACCGCTGCATCCCATACGGGTTCACTGGCCGGCAGCTACGAAGTATACCAGGCCGCATTCTGGCAATCCAGGGTTATTACTGTGCGATCGATACGGGAGGCACGCCAGACCGCAGAACTTCTCTCATCGGAAGGGTATCCCAAAGGCATCCGTGCGATGGTGATCAGCAATGCCGGTGGTTTGCGGTCCTGTCATCGGATCACGCAGAGATGAGAGGTATTGACCTGGTGGAGTTACCCCAGACCGTAATTAAGGTGGACGCCATCCTGCCCGCAGACTGGAACCGGCGCAACCCCATCGATATGGTTGGTGATGCAAGCGCAGACCGGTTTGCCCGTACCTTTGATGTGATGATACAGAACCAGGAACTCTGGGATATTGCATTTGTGATCGCCGTACCATCGGCCATCTCCGATCCGGGTTGCTAACGAACAGGTCCGGTTCTCAAAAAGCACGCACAAGATGATTGTCGGGTGCATGATCGGCGGCGATTCGATGAAGACCCCCCAGCGTATATTGAGAGATTCCGATATCCCCAACTTCCCGGATCTCGAAGATGCATTCAAGGCGGTGGGAAACATCTGCCGGCACATCTGCTGGGAAGAGTTCCACGGGCGCCGGTGCAGCAGGGACGTAAAGTAAAAAATGTCCATCATTATTTCGTATCGGTAACGCAGATATCCTGTACCATATTACGATGGGGGCTAAAGCCCCCATACCTCAAACACGACGAACGCCGCCGCCCCCGAAGGGACGCCCCCGCGGCGGTTTTAATAAGTAATATTAAACCGTATTGCCCCGCCGCGCCTAAAGAGAGGCCCTGAGGCGGGGAACTCTCACATTTATTTTTATTGTATCTTACCCACACAAAATGTCACAGAGACATACTGTTTGTATCCATCAGGAGCAACGAAGGGCTAAATCACTCTATAAAAATTACAACCTGATCTTCTTTAAGATCTGGCCGTTCCGGAAGATGGTGATCACGCCGCCGCTCTGGGAAACGACAATTCCCACCGTCTTTGTCACCAAGGTAATAGCGGCTACCGAGTTATGCCGCGTGCCCATCCCCGGGGGGAGTGTGACATTGCTCGTATCAACGGTAATATAGCGTCCCACCGATTCGACGAATCCATCCCCGGTGATAACAAACGCACCATCGAGCTGGGCGAGTGCCTTGATATTTTCCTTGAGATCGGGATTCATCACCATGCGGGCTTCGGGTTTGTGCCCTTCGAACGGGTTTAAGATGATCTGGCGGGACTTTTCCAGCACGTTTTTGGTATCGCCAATGAGAAATGTCGTACCAACCGGTTTTCCCTCACGACCCTCGATCGAGATCTCCGTGCAGATATGAAAGACCGCATCAAAGACATCTTCTTTTACATCGCTGTCCGCTACAACGAGATCCTTCCACGTATCCGTGCTGATGCGCACCACGCCGTCTCGTTTCCGGTCCGTGATGTCGTGACCGATACAGAGAATCTCCACAACATGTCCCTTGTCATCCCGGATGGCTTTGTTGATCCAGGCGATCCAGACCCGGTCGCCGTTGCGCCGGGCATTTTCATTCACGTTGACTGCGTATCCTTCGGCATTGAAACCCAGATCATCTGCCATCATGGAGAGATCATTACCGGACCGTGTCTTTGCCGGAACGATCATACTGTTCACGTTCTTTCCAATCACTTCGTCGCTGGTATAATCAAAGAACGTGAGAGCATAGTGATTAAAAAAGGTGATAGTACCCTGCAGGTCCATCCGTATGATGATGCTCTGGGTATTCTGCACCACCTCGCGGTACTTCGCCTCACTCTCCTTTAGCGCGTCGGCAATCTTCTGTTTTTCTGAAATATCGGTTACGACAAATGTTCCGCCTTTACTGATGTCGCGGGGATCAAGAGGCAGGACCTGAATCTGACAGGTAACAGATTTTTTGTCTCGTTTCACAAACTCCCAGCTGGCATGCGATACGCCCTGTACATCCCGTTTGATCTGCAATTCACGCGAAAGGAGATCATACACTTCGGGAGATGAGAGAAAGGTCCGGAGATCTTTTCCCACCAGCTGCGACTCATCATAGCCAAGCATGGCAGGGAACCGGCCGTTCACCCATTCAATGATGCCATTGCGGGCCTGGAAGATCCCCAGAGGGGTTGCAGAGAGGATGGCGGCAAGCTGTTCATTCTGCGCCTTGATCTCGCGCTCGGATCTCTTGCGCAGCAGGGTCTGTTTGATCAGGTTGACCATCTCAAAGACCTGCGGGCGGATGTCGCCGCCCTTGGGAAACGTGATCTCGGTCCCGTGGACAACTTCCATAACAACAATCTTACCCGTGCTCCGCCGCCCGAGCAGGATAACCGGCGTTACATTTCCCACGGATTTGAGATACTTGATGAACTCAATCCCGTTCATATCCGAGACAAACTCAATGCCGTTTACATCGGGCTGCTGCTCGTAGGCAACGATCACATCGTAATTGCGCCCTTTGAGTTTCTCGATGGCCTGTTTTATAGAATGAGCAGTATCGATCTTAATCTCGCCGATCTTTTCTAAAAACAAACGCACCTGGGCGAAAAGATCAGTAGTGTCATCGACAAATAAAACAGATATCATCGGGCATCTCCCGGAGGAAATTGCGTTAAGTTCACTACTAAGAGGTGGATGGCCGAATGATAAATAGTTGTTCCAGAATGGTGCGCCGGCGGGAGACTAAAAACGCGGGTTAAGGGGTTGATGAGCTAAAAAAGACTGAATAAAAAGGAACGATCAGGAGTCCGATACTTCGTCTGGATCAGTACCCGGCTCCATTTCATCGTCTTCATCCTCACGGTTTTCCTGGTATATCCACCACCCGATAATGAGAATTATCGGGACCCCGATGGGAATAGAAAAACCGCTGCTGAAACGACACGCGGCGGATAACCCCAACAGGATTCCGCCACCCAGAGTAAAAAAAGACGCTTTTCTGAGCACGGGAGCATCTTCTTCAAAATACGCATAAAACGTGATTATGAGACCTATTAGAAGAATGATTGTACCAATGGTCCATAAACCGGCAGCAGCAATGTTAAAGATTCCCGTATTCTGGCCAAGATAAATATAGAGAATATCCTTGTGACCGAGGATCAGGCTGTTCCCCAGTTCAGATTGCTGGAACCGGAACAGGGCCCACTGCACATCGACAAGGAACCAGTCGCCCCACATATAAAAGTTGAGGGGGATCAAAAAGATAAGACACTGGAATATCAATGAAGTTTGGTATTTGTCCATAATAACCACGATACCGGATTTATCATTGCTGCATATTACAAGTCGATTTAATCATACGTAAAAAAGCAGATTGTCAGAAGAATATTATTCTTCCGTATGTTCGACAATTGCCAGCTGGTACATCCAGTCCATGAGCGGGGGGCACTCTTCAACAACGCACTCCAGCTCACAGCCAATACAGGGAATTAATTCATCTCCAGCAAGCAGATCGGAGGGATTGACCGGCATCTGCCGGGCTTTCAGGAGATACGTCTTGATCCCGTCTTTTTTGAATTCGATCCGATCGATGAGTTCGCCATCTTCAAGTTTCTTGACAATACGCGAACACTTCCGGCTATCAACACCCAGCTCTTTCCAGAGATCGCTCTGAAGAACGCCTTCAGGTTTTGACTGAATCAGTTTTAATGCTTCATCAACAGGATCGTCCATTAGTTCCACCTTTGATCATTTCAGATAACCGGCGCGATGGTCAGGATATTGTTGCCCCGGATCACAACGGTTCCAAGGCTCCTGCCCCGCTGGTTATCTACAAACTCGATAGTCTCGTCCATGTGGATATTGAGATACTCATCCACAGCAACAAGGCGACCCTGCAGTTTCCTGCCTTCGTCTTTGATCTCGACGGATATTTTTGAATCCACAAGCGCAAACACTTTTTTTATCGGCAAAACAATTCCGTTAACCATTTGTCCTAATTTGAGATGTAAGATAATTAAAGCTTGCTCCTTACACCCGGCCGGTCCCCTTTACCATCCTGTAATCTAAACCCGTATTTACGGGAACTAACCGCAAAAAGGGAATTATCCAGGAATTGTTTCCCATCCATTGTAAAAGTGATCTCCCGGTCCGGGGTACGGTAAAATACTCCATCTCTTTTAAAAAAAAGGCGATGGATTTATCGGGGGACATTATAATTTTTTCGTGGCCTTTCTGACGAGAGACGCTGAGCCATATGAACTGAATGCCCGGAAAAAAACGAGACTTTCCGCATAGGCCATTGCCCGGATTGCCTTGTTCGTCTCCTCGTCTACGGAATAGATCTGTTTGAAAAATTCCTTTATGGCCATTTTGCAGTTCCCGTCAAATACCTGTTTGTCCTTTTTCCCGGGGTTTAACGGGCGGTATTTCTGAAGGGTCCATTCCTGGATCTCCTTGTAGAGAGCAGGTTCGTACACTTTAAAGATATCAAAGACTACATCCTGCCAGAAGGTCCCGACATTTCCCTTGATGATATCCCCTTTCGGGAAATGCTGGTTGATGAAATCGCGGGGAGTGCCGGTGATCCCGTGCTGGGCAATGCCGACATGCAGGTGATTATCCCGCAAGGCTTGTGCAACCGCCTGGGTCTGCTGGATATCGATGGAGAGCTGTTCGGCGACATTTCCTGCCGCATCATACACATGTCCGTGCGTACTGCCGTTGGCAATGGCAATAACCTGGGGAAATACCCCGTTCTCCTGCAGGGCTTTGATGAATTCCACCGCTTCCTGAGGTTTTGTCAGGATCAGACCCTGCCCGTCTTTCCTGCCGATCTCCCCGACCTCGACTTCAAGACCGCAATCCTTTCCGTTCATCCGGTTTTTGATGTGACGGGCCAGATCTGTGGTAACAAGGATATTTTTTTCCAGTTCTTCGCGGACATTTTTTCCTTCAAAGTTGAAGAGATGGGAAGCATCAATGGCAAACGACGTATACCCTGCCGCAATCTGGGCATCGATCAACTGTTTTGTCCCCTCAATCTCTGAAGGAGATCCTGTCTTTATCGAGATATGATCTGCGTGAAGAGCCCAGATATCAAACTGAGCGGCTTGTGCCGCCGCGTTCATTTTTTCTGAGAAGGTCTTTGGCGTAAACCCGGTATACCCGCCGTTTAAGTCGCATTCAGACCGGGCAAGCTCCATAAATACCGCAGAATCGGTATCTTTAGCGGCCTTAAAGATTCCCTCTGCAACCGTGGCTATCCGGATATTTGCCGCCATGATGATTGTTTTTTTACCGGAAATACCCCCCAGGATCGTTGAACCGGGGATTGGACCAAAATGGTTCTCCTGCATAGCACTTCACTCCTGTTTAACACACCCATCACGCATAAACGTTTCAATCAGCCGGATCTCATCTTTCCCCCCGATATAGATCGGGGTGACATCGTCTATCCCTTCCGGTTTGATGGTCAGGATATCGACCATCCCATTGCTGACTGCCCCCCCGGCTTCGCAGATGATCTTTCCCATGGGGTTTGCTTCATATAATAATCTCAGTTTTCCCCGTTCTTTTCCCTTGAAGCCGGGATAGGTAAATACCCCTCCCTTGTGGAGGATCTGGTGGACATCGGCAACAAAACAGCCACTGAACCGGAGTTTATATCCTGAATGCTCGAGATTTTTAATCCACCGTGCATGGGCAGGCAGGTAATCCCTCCTCAGGGCACCGGGTGCGTATATCTTCCCTCCCGGAATTTTGAGGTCCTGGTGCCGTAAGAAAAATTCACCCGTTTCATCTAAGACAAATTCATGAACTCCTTTGCCGGTAGTAAAGGTCAGGGTGGTCAGGGGGCCGTACAGGATATACAGGGCTGCAATAATTGTTGCACCCTTTTCAAGCACATGACCAGGATAGATGCCGATGATGGAACCCGTGCAGAGATTTACATCAATAAGCGAGGATCCGTCAAGAGGATCGATGACAACCCCGAAATTGTTCTTTGGATTTGCCACTTCGATTACCGTATGCTGTTCTTCAGTTGCAATATACCGGACAAGCCGGGTCTTTTGCAATCCTGAAATGAACACATCATCTGCATACATATCGAGAGGCATCTGCTCTTCGCCGTACATATTTTTGGTCTGTTTATCGGCCGGGTTTTTTTTTATCGAACAGAAAAAGCCTTTCTTCACCTGCTGAGCCTGTTGAGCCAAAAAGAGTAGTAACTCCATTAAGTTTTTTTCTGTTCCTGCATTTACAAGGAAATCTTTGAGTATCATTTTTACTTCCTTCCTCTCCACCATAGAGGGATAAACCAATGATTATCCCACCGGATTTCCGGCATCTCTGTGTAGTCGTTGGATTCCGTGGTTTATCAGGATTATTGTCATTTTGTAAAGATTCGCACTCCTCATTATTCCCGTATCATGGGGTACTGAACAGGCACTCCGGTCCGGAGTCATGCAGTTCCGCGCGGGGATAAACAAATTCTGCAATGACGGTGATCACAAGGAATGGTCGAGAATAATTAAAAAAAAATATCAACACGGGACGTAATTATTAACAAAAAATGAGGGAAGGGTAGTTGTCTTAATCATCATCCGGTGATATGCCGTTCCCACAATCACCGGTCATCCGGGGAAAGAGATGGTCAGCAGGTGCGTCCATCTCCCGTAACTCCGGTCCGGTGCATTTTTTGTAAGGATATTTCATCCCTATTTTTTTGTTTTGATCCTTAATTTCAGTTTTTTTCCAGATCTTCGGTAAGTTTTTTGATGGCCGTAAAATCTTTTTTGCCATAATAGGTTGCCTTCCGGAGCGCATCAGTCACAGAACCGGCTGCGTCATTGTGCATCATACCGTCACGAACGAGTGCTGCCGAAGCATTTTTCAGGATGGTGCGCTGCTCTTCGTTGTAGAGCATACCCCATGCCTGCTGCTCTGATTTCTCTATGGCGTCACGGTCCAGGGATCCCCTCACATTGAGAAGTGCAGCATCGAAGTGCCTCTTTGTGATCATCACATTGATGATCGCGTCTTTGCGTTCCTGCTCACTACGGGTACCCATGAGGACAATGAATTCGCGCATGGCTGCCATCTTGGCTTCGCGGACGAGCGATTCGATATCAGCACCAACATACCCTTCGGTCTGTTTTACCAGTGCCTCGATATCCACATCTTTGGCAAGAATGCTTACGGTCTCACCACCGAGATAAACCTCGAAGATCTTCTTCCGGCTCTCTTCATCCGGCGCGGGCACGTAGATGTGCCGCTCAAGCCGGCCCTGGCGGAGGAGGGCTGTGTCGAGCATGTCCGGGCGGTTTGTTGCTGCAAGGATCGTGACGTTTTTGAGTTCTTCCATACCGTCAAGTTCCGTGAGGATCTGGGAGACCACACTCTCGGTCACATGAGATGACCCGTCAAAGCTTCCCCGTTTTGGCACCAGCGCATCGATCTCATCAAAGAAGATGATGGACGGGGATGCCTGCCGCGCTTTCCTGAAGATCTCCCGGACACCTTTTTCCGATTCCCCGACCCATTTCGAGAGCAGTTCCGGGCCTTTGACCGCGATGATGTTGCATTCACTTTCGTTTGCCACCGCTTTTGCAAGCAGGGTTTTACCTGTACCGGGCGGGCCGAAAAGGAGAATTCCCTTCGGGGGTTTGGTCTGGAGTCGTTCAAAGACATCCGGGTACTTCTGCGGCCACTCCACTGCCTCTTTGAGTTCCTGTTTGGTCTCTTCAAGACCACCCACCTGTTTCCAGGTGATATCGGGGACTTCTACCATTACTTCGCGCATCGCGGAGGGCTCTACATGCTTCCTGGCCTCGGCAAAGTCTTCGTTGGTCACCCGCAAGGCATCGAGCACTTCGTCGGGAATTTCCTCGTTGATATTGATCAGGGGAATTACTTTGCGGAGAGCATGCATGGCTGCTTCCTTGACCAGCAGTGCAACATCAGCTCCCACAAACCCGTGAGTGGAATTCGCATATTCCTCAATTTTCACGTTGTCAGCAAGTGGTACGCCCCGGGTGTGAACCTGGAAGATCTCCAGGCGGCCTTTCTTGTCCGGGATACCAATCTCGATCTCCCGGTCGAACCTGCCCCCACGGCGGAGTGCGGGATCTATGGAATCCGGCAGGTTGGTTGCGGCGATCACAATGACCTGCCCGCGCCCTTTCAGCCCGTCCATGAGTGCGAGAAGCTGGGCAACCACGCGTCGCTCGAGTTCTCCTTTCGTGTCCTCACGTTTGGGGGCAATGGAGTCGACTTCATCGATGAAGATGATCGCCGGTGCATTTGCCTGCGCTTCTTCAAAGACTTCCCGGAGTTTCCCCTCGCTTGCGCCATAGGTCCCGCTCACAATCTCCGGGCCGGAGATCGTAATGAAATGTGCATCCACTTCATTGGCTACCGCTTTTGCAATCAGGGTCTTACCGGTTCCCGGTTGCCCGTAGAGAAGTACTCCCTTGGGCGGCTGGATACCAAGACGTTCAAATATTTCGGGATGCCGCAGCGGAAGTTCGATCATCTCCCGCACGAGCTGGAGCTCCCGGCCAAGCCCCCCGATATCTTCATAGTGGATATCGGAGACTTCCTTCCTCCCCTCTTCAGGTTTGTAGGGCTCTTCTTTGAGTTCGATCTCGGTATCGTCAGTGACGATCGCTATTCCTTTCGGTGAGACTTTTGCTATCACCAGGGTAATTGCGTTACCTATCACATCGACGCGGACAGTCTGGCCTTCCATCACGGACCGGCCGCGCAACACTCGTGCAAGGTACTGTTCACCCCCCACAAGCCGTATCGGCTGGGTAGGCTGGATCACCACCTTTTTGGCATACACCGCCTCGGACTTTTTGATCTTTACCCGCTCATCGATACCGGTACCGGCATTTCCCCGTATGTTTCCATCAATACGGAGGATGGAATACCCGGAATCCTGCGCAAACCCGGGCCAGACAACCGCAGCTGCCTTCTTCTTACCCTGGATCTCGATCACATCGCCCGAGACCAGCCCGAGCTTCTTCATCACTTCGATGCTCACCCGTGCGATACCGCGACCGGCATCGTCATGGGTTGCTTCCTTTACCGTAACTTCTGCGTAATCTTTTTCGATCATTGTAAAACACCCCATTGATTCAAGGTTTACCTTAAGTTAGTGTCCTATTATATATAAGATATAGGTTTGGGGAATATCCCATTATCAGACCAAAAGTGATCGCGAATACATCACTCAAACCACTAAGAACGTTAAGAAATTCGACGATTTATATCTACAATCGGTCATTACCTGCACGATCGTAACGGGATTTCCGGTAATCATTACAAAACAAAAATCACAAAGCAAAAAGATCTGCGTTATTCCAAATCAACTTTACTTGTTAAGAAGACAAGCCAGATTTAATCCAGAAATGAAAAAACGAGCCTTTATCTTATCTTTACTGCAACCTGTATTCCATGAGTATTGTTGCGGATGCCAAACGGGGTATCGTCACCGAAGAGATGAAGATCGTTGCCAAGCAGGAAGGAGTCACTGAAGATTTTGTCCGGCGCGGCGTTGCAGGAGGCCATATCGTCATCCCGGTATCCCCCTACCGGAAAGTAAAGATCTGCGGTATTGGCGAAGGACTCCGCACCAAGGTCAATGCATCCATTGGAACATCAACCGATATCGTTGATATCCCCCAGGAGATTGAGAAGGCAAAACAAGCCGAGCGTGCCGGTGCCGATACCCTGATGGAACTTTCAACCGGTGGCGATTTTGTTGAAATCCGCAAACAGATTATCGCAAATACCACATTGTCTGTTGGTTGCGTTCCTCTCTATCAGGCATTCATTGAAGCAGCGATTAAAGACGGTGCTGTCGTCAACATGAAAGAGGACGACCTCTTCCGGATCACCGCAGAGCAGGCCAAACTCGGAACCAATTTCATGGCCATCCATACCGGCATCAACTTTGATACGGTCAAACGCCTGAAAAACCAGGGCAGGCACGGGGGACTTGTCTCACGCGGCGGGGCATTCATGACCGCATGGATGCTCCACAACGAGAAAGAGAATCCGCTCTATAGTGAATTTGATTACCTACTGGAGATCATGAAGGAGCACGAAGTCACTCTCTCCATGGGTAACGGTATGCGGGCCGGGTGCATTCATGATGCAACCGATCGTGCAGCAGTCCAGGAATTGCTCATCAATGCCGAGCTTGCCGATATTGCGCACAAACAGAATGTTCCGGTCATTGTTGAAGGTCCGGGCCATGTGCCGATCGATGAGATCGCCGCCAATGTCACGCTGATGAAACGAGTCACCAACAACAAGCCGTTCTATATGCTCGGTCCCATAGTCACCGATATCGCTCCGGGTTACGATGACCGGGTTGCCGCAATCGGCGCTGCAATCTCATCCTCGCTTGGCGCGGATTTCATCTGTTACGTAACTCCCGCAGAACACCTCGCCCTCCCGACCCCCGAAGAGGTCTATGAAGGGGTCATGAGTTCCCGCATTGCCGCCCATGTGGGTGACATGATCAAACTGAAGAAGACCCGGGACCTCGATCTGGAGATGGGACATGCCCGCCGGGATCTCGACTGGGACCGCCAGTTTGCCGTTGCCATGAACCCGGAACGGGCAAAAGCCATACGCAAGGAACGTATGCCTGCTGACACGGATGGCTGCACGATGTGCGGTGACTACTGTGCAATTAAGATCGTGAACAAACATTTCCAGTTCTAATCCGGATTCTCCCTTTTTTCGTTACCCGCATTATAAAAATCCAGGATTTTTTAAAGACACCATAGTCACATTATAGGATATTCAGATATCATCATCGCACAATATGATGCCTATGCAACAGATTGTATGTCCTTTTCCAGAATACCAATACTGCAACCTTAAACTTAAACTTAAACTCAAATACAGTCAAATAATATTTCCGCAAAAATAATCCGGCACGGTGATCACAATTAAACTGAACTTCGGGGGATTTGTTTCTCTCTCAACGATAGACTGGCGGGGAAAGGCAGTCTGCACTCTTTTTTTACGGGGTTGCCCGTTACGATGTACGTACTGTCAGAATGAAACTATCCAGACCGGTGAAGATTACCGGGATATTGATGAGATCATGGCAATGATCAAAACCTCATCACCCTATATCAGCGGGGTCGTTTTTTCCGGCGGAGAACCCACTTGGCAAAAAGATGCTTTGATCGCACTGGCCCGTTATTCAAAAAAGATGGACCTGTATGTCGGGATCCAGACCAATGGGTTTTTTCCAGAGACCCTGGAAGCATTAATTACGGAAAGGTTGCTGGATAAAGTCGCAATTGATTACAAAACAACCTGGGAAGGATATTCCGGTACAACTGAAGGCTACAACCCCATGGCAAAAGAAAATTACGAACGAAATGTCCAAAAATCTATCAGTATCTGCAAAAAAGCAGTTGAAAATAAACAATTGGCTGAGTTTGAAGTCGTGTTTACCATTTTTTATGAGAACCGGGAATATATCAGCCAGATCTCGGACAAGATCGGCGATGTGCCCCTTGTTCTTCAGCAGGGTGAGCATAAGATCGCACCAATGCACAGTGCAACTCCTGATATGACCGAAGGGGAATATATCTGTAAGAAACAAACACAACAGAAACTACATCCCCCGCTCAGAATCAATGAAATTAAAGAAATTGCAGATACCCTGAAAAAAACGGTGCGCATCAGAACGCGGGATATCGGGGAAATATCGTACAACTGGAGACATATCCTGTGAAAGTAATTGGCGTTGTCGGACTGCCCGCAAGCGGTAAAGGTGAGTTTTCAAAGATAGCGGCAGAAGCAGGTATCCCGGTCATAGTTATGGGCGATATGATCCGGGCTGCGGTAAAGAAAGCGGGGCTGGAACCTACCGATACCAATTTCGGTGTAACGGCAAACCGGCTCCGTGCAGAGAACGGAATGGATGCCATAGCGGCGCTGTGCGTGCCGGTGATAAACAGCCAGACCGCTCCCCTGGTCCTTGTCGACGGGATACGGGGTGATGCTGAGGTCAGGCTCTTCCGGAAGCAATTTCCTGCGTTTACGCTCATCAGCATCGATTCTTCGTTTGAAAAACGACTGGACCGGATCCGGGCACGCGGCCGTTCCGATGATTTTGTCCTGCCCGAATCCCTGCGTACCCGGGATGAACGCGAGATGAACTGGGGACTGGGTAAAGCACTTGCAGAAGCGGATATCAATATAAAAAACGAGGGCAGTCTTGAGGAATTCTCAACAGAGGTAATTTCAGTCCTTGCCTCGCTGGGACGTGATCCATGACACTCAAACCGTATTTTTCTTCTTCATCCAAAGTCTGGGACGACATCACATGGGTGTACGGGATCGAAGAGGCAGGTTACGAGGGATGGGAGATCGTAGCAGACGGCAACTACAAACTCGATAATCCTAATTGTTTTAAAAAAATACAAGAGGTGATTGCGAACACCCACCTGGGTATTTCCGTGCATGCCCCTTTCGGGGACCTGAACCTTGCCACGTTAAACGATCCTATCTGGCGTGAATCGATCCGGCAGATATATACCTGCATCACCCATGCCTCCGCTTTCACAGACCGTATCACTATTCATCCCGGTTACCTTTCACCGGTGGGTAAACTGGTGCCCCAGAAAGTCTGGAATCTCCAGAAAGAGGCACTCCGGCAGATTGGAAAATGTGCAGAAGAGTATTCGGTCCTGGCATGTGTTGAGAATATGATCAGCGTAAAAGAATTTCTCTGCCAGCTTCCTGAAGAACTCATCGGTATGGCCGAAGGAATTGAAGGAATAGGGATGACCTTTGATTTCGGTCATGCGAATACACTGGGCAAAGTGAATGGTTTTCTGCCGTATGTCAAAAAAGCCAGCCATATCCATATTCACGACAATCACGGTACCTCCGATGAGCACCTGGCACTGGGCGACGGGCTCATCAACTGGACGGTCGTGGGAAATGCTGTTGCAGAGAACTATAACGGCATAGTAGTTATTGAAGGGCGATCCATAGAAGAGGCAAAAAAGAGCCTGCCGGTATTCCGGAAGTGTTTTTTGTGAGTGGCGAGACGCTGCATGTCTATTTCCTTGGCACTGCCGGTGCCCTTCCAACGCCACAACGTAATCCCCCCTGCATCATGATACGGCGCGGTGCCGATACCCTGCTCTTTGATTGCGGGGAAGGTGCCCAGCAGCAGATGATGAGAGCGCGGTGCGGGTTTCTGGTCAACGCGATCTTTGTCACCCACTGGCATGCCGATCACTTCCTAGGCATTTTCGGCCTTGTCCAGACGATGTCATTCAACGGGCGCACCGAACCCCTCACGATCTACGGGCCGGAATGGATACAGGAATTTGTCACTACCCTGCGTCATATAACACGATTCAACCTGAAATTCACCATTGACGCTGTTGAACTCAACCACGGTTCATGGGTGCGGTTCGACGGGTATACCATCACCGCTTTTGCCGTAAGCCACGGCATGCCGGCGCTTGGATATTCCCTTGAAGAAGATCCCCGGCCGGGCAGGTTCGACCGCGAAGGAGCAATCACCCTTGGCGTTCCCCCGGGTCCCCTGTTCGGCAGGCTCCAGCGCGGGGAGACGGTTACGATCGGTGCTGAAGGGCAAAAGCGCGAAGTGAAACCTGAAGATGTTCTGGGCACCCCGCGTCCCGGACGCAAGATCGTATACACCGGAGATACCCGTGCTGTCCATACCACATTAGGAGATGTTGCCCGGAATGCAGATCTGCTAATCCATGATGCCACGTATGATGAAATGGAGGCTCCCCGGGCTGCGGAATTTTACCATGCCACGGCAGCCCAGGCCGGAGAAGCTGCAGCGACCTTGTCAGCCCGCACGCTGGTTCTCGTCCACATCAGTTCACGGTATATCGATTCACAGGCTCATGTCAGCGATGCAAAACAAAAGTTCCCCGGCCCCATTGTTTCTCCCAATGATCTGGATATGATTGAAGTGCCGTTCCGGGATTGATCCGGTTCTCCTCTTTTTATACAATTTTTTCATTTTTGTATGGATACCAAGTAAATTAATCTTCAGACACCCATTCATGCATATACAGAGCAGTATCCAATCGCGTGGCATTGATAAAAAAAAGAAAAGACAAAATGCCCGTTTCGCTGTGTGTGGTGAGAGAAAATGGAAAATAACGATTCAAACTATGTGCTCGTCTACCGGCTCGGCACCGGCTGTGATCTTGCTGATGTCGAAGCAGGAAATATCTACCAGGGAAAGGTGCAGGGTTTTGCAACCTTTGGTATGTTCGTACAATTAAACGACCGGATCAAGGGACTTGTGCACAAGAGCAATGTCAAAGCAGAACACAAGGAACGCGATTTAGTCCTTGTTAAAGTCCGCGAAGTCCGGCCCAACGGTAATATCGATCTCGAAGAGGTGCAGTACCAGGTGTACCAGGTGGAGAACGTGGAGCGAAAATCCACTACGGTAAGAATAATTGATCTTCCGTCAAAGTTGGGAAAGACCGTTGCCATCGAAGGAGAGATCGCCCAGATCAAGCAGACCAGCGGCCCGACAATCTTTACCATCGTTGATGAAACCGGAACCCAGAACGGCGCTGCATTTATCGAAGCCGGTGTACGGGCATACCCGGAAGCGGAACTTGGGGACATGGTCAAGCTCCTCGGAGAGGTAATGATGAGAAACAGTCAGCTCCAGATTGAAGTTGACGGACTGTCCGTTCTCACCGATGAAGAAGCGGAAGTGGTCAAGGTAAGGATCGAAAAAGCCCTGGACCTCCGTTCAGAGCCGGAGAATATCCCGCTCCTTGTTCCAAGCGTTGTCATGGAAAAACTCCGCCCCGAGATGAGAAAGGTCGCAAAGATCATCAGAAAAGCGGTCTTCACATCCCAGCCCATCATCCTGCGGCACCATGCTGATGCGGACGGCATCTGCTCGGCAGTAGCAATCGAGCAGGCAGTCGTTTCCCTTATCCGCGAGAGCGGTGGTGACTGTGACGCTGAGTACTTCTTATTCAAGCGGGCTCCTTCAAAAGCACCGTTCTACGAGATCGAAGATATCACCCGGGACCTTGACTCCTCTTTAAAAGATCATGTTCGTTTCGGCCAGAAGATGCCCCTTGTGATCCTTACCGATAACGGATCAACCGAGGAGGACGAACCTTCCTATAAGATCGCCAGTGTCTACGATATCCCGTTTGTAGTAATAGATCACCACCACCCGGATACCTCTATCGATAAATATCTCCTTGCCCATGTCAACCCCTACCATGTCGGGGGAGACTTTGGTATCACGGCCGGTATGCTCGGCACAGAAGTCGCACGAATGATCAACCCGAAAGTCGAACCGTTGATCCGCCACCTCCCGGCAGTGGCAGCAGTCGGGGACCGCTCCGAGGCTCCCGAACGGGCATTATATCTCGCCCTTGTGCAGGACAATTTCCCCGAACAGGCCTGCAAGGACATTGCCCTTGCACTTGATTACGAGCAGTTCTGGCTCCGGTTTAATGATGGCAGGGAGATTGTAAAGGATATCTTAAACTTAACCGGAAATACGGAGCGCCACAAGAAACTCTTAGGTCTCCTGATCGATGGGGCAAACACCATGATCGCGGACCAGATGAGTGCCTGCATGGCCCATGTGGATCCCCGCGTGCTGAAGAACGATGCACGCCTCTTCCTTCTCGATGTGGAGATCCATGCCCACAAGTTCACCTTCCCACCCCCGGGTAAAACTTCCGGCGAGGTGCATGACCGTCTCTGCCAGCAGAACGCAGGAAAACCGGTTGTTACTATCGGGTTCGGGCCGGACTTTGCCGTGCTCCGCTCCCGTGGGGTCCTGATGAATATCCCCAAAATGGTCAGGGAGCTGCGTGTCGAGATCCCGGGCGGCGGCATCAGCGGTGGCGGGCACCTGGTGGTTGGCAGTATAAAATTTGTTGAAGGTATGCGCTCTGTAGTTATTGAGGCATTGATAGACAAGATTGCCAATGCACAGATTCAGCAATAATTTTTTTTCATACTATTTGGATAAGGTTTCTCTATTTTGCATAAATATCGCCGTAAGGGGGGAGACCGACATTGAAATCTGCATTTTTAAAAATCTGCCCTGTAGAAAACCTTGCTCCAAACAAATTGTATGAACCTGTCAAGGTTCGCGAGAATGCTCTTACATGAGATTTCCTTCATCTGGATCTGAT
>JBAZRZ010000035.1:0-22992 GCA_041662685.1 Methanoregula sp. | reverse complement strand
GGACGATTTATTAATTATCTCCTTATTCTTTACTAGCATAACATTGTAAGGAGACACCATACCTTAGATCTTTCGGTTGTTTTTCACTCGGTTTTTCTTCGTGAGGAAATCATTTCTACAGAGCACAGGATTACTTTGCCCTGTCATGAATATTATATCTCGCAAAAAACAACCATACACGTACCAATGCCCGTCAACGCCGACCTCCATATCCACTCCCCATATTCGATAGCCGTCTCCCGCTTCATGCAGCCGGAGCAGCTGCTCGCAGGGTGCGTGATAAAGGGCATCCATGTGCTCGGCACCGGTGATGCACTCCAGCCGGCGTGGCAGAAAGGCTGGGAACCGTACCTGGAGAACGAGGTCGGGATTGTGATCGTCCCCCAGACCGAGATTGAGGACATAAAACGTGTGCATCACGTGATTCTTGCACAAGACCTTGCCCAGTTCAGCCAGCTCCGTGATCTGTTTGACGGGAAATGCAAGAGTTTTGAGACGAGCGGCCGGCCCCACGTCTACCTGAGCGGGGAGGAGATTGCCGCGCTGGCCCATGACGTAGGTGCCCTGGTTGGCCCCGCCCATGCCTTCACCCCGTGGACCGCGATGTATGCCTACTTTGACAGCGTCCCGGCCTGTTACGGCAACGAGAAGATCGATTTTCTCGAGATTGGTCTCTCTGCGGACAGTTCCTATGGAGCGGCAATCCCCGACCTGTACGATGTCCCCTTCCTCACCAACTCTGATGCCCACAGCCCCTACCCGGACAAGCTGGGACGTGAGTTCAACCGTTTGAATCTCCAGCACCGGACCGCAAAGGATGTGCTGGCGTGCATCAGGAAAGGCGCTATCGAGATGAACGCCGGATTCTTCCCGGATGAAGGCAAGTACAACCGCACAGCCTGTACCCGATGTTTCACCCAGTATTCCCTTGAACAGGCCATCGGTCATTCATGGCGCTGCCCGGCTGATGGTGGGATCATCAAAAAAGGTGTTGCCGACCGGGCAAGGGAGTTGTCCGGCGGAGGTGCGCCCCGCCCCCGTCCGCCGTACGTCCATATCCTCCCGCTCGGCCAGATCATCCAGACTATGGAGATGGCATCATCCCCGAACACGAAGAAATGCAAGGCGATCTATGCCTCGTTCATCGCAGCGTTTGATAACGAGATCGCAGTGCTCCTTGATGTCCCGGTAGCGGAGATTCGCGCCATCCACCCGAAAGTTGCTGAAGCAATTTCTGCCCTTCGCAGCGGGACGGTGATCCTGCACCCGGGTGGAGGTGGGAAGTACGGGACATTCTCGCTCGGTTGAAATGTTGGCAGTGACCCTCCCCAAATGAGCGTGAACCGTTTCTCTCATCACTTTTTTTAATCGTAACTATTAATGAAGGAAAAAACCAACATGATCTTTCAATGCTCAAAGTACATCGGGATATTTGTGGGTACTGCGGATGCTGTGTATCAGTCTGCCCTGAAGGCGCCCTTGAACTGATCGACGCATATCTCTCCGTAGAGAATAACTGCACGAGTTGTGGAATATGTGCTAAAGTCTGCCCCCTGGGTGCCCTGGAGGTAGTCAATGAAAAATAAGTATGATGTCCTCATTATCGGCGGCGGGCCGGCAGGTGCTCTTGCCGGAAAGACAGCTGCCGAGAAGGGTCTGTCTGCTTGTATCGTGGAGAAGCGCCCGGCAATCGGTGCCCCGGTACGCTGTGCCGAAGGTATAGGACGGGAAGCCCTGCTTGAGTTTATTGAAGCAGATCCGCGCTGGATCTCTGCCGAGATGCATGGCGCCGGTATTGTGGCCCCCGACGGGTTTTTCATGAAACTCGAGTCCGAGATGGCGGGCAGCAAGGTTGGCTATGTTCTCGACCGCAAGTTCTTAGACCGTGAGCTGGTCTGGAAAGCGGCTGAGGCAGGCGCAGATGTAGCCGTAAAGTCCCGTGCGGCAGCCCCTATTATGGAAGACAGGGTCCTCAAAGGGGCGAAGATCGAGTACTGCGGAAAAGTTACTGATGTGAGAGCCGATGTGGTGATCGCAGCAGATGGGGTGGAATCGAAATTCTCGAAATGGTGCGGCATCGATACCACGGTCCCGGTCCGGGAGATCATGAGTTCGGTCCAGTACGTGATGGCTGATGTTGATATCGATGAGCACTCCACGATCTTTTACCTTGGTAACGATGTGGCACCGGAGGGCTATCTCTGGATCTTCCCGAAAGGTCACCGCACCGCAAATGTCGGGATTGGCATCTCCGGCAAGAAGAGCGGCGAAGGGCACCGGGCAAAGGACTATCTCGACAAGTTTGTGAAAAAGACTTTCCCGAACGGAAAGACCATCGAATATATTCCCGGTGGCGTATCTGTCTGCCGCCCACTTACCTGCACAGTGGCTGACAATCTCCTTATCACCGGCGATGCAGCCCGGGTCGTTGATCCCCTGACCGGTGGTGGCATCTACAATGCCATGTATACCGGTAAGCTTGCCGCTGAAGTTGCCGCAGACTGCATCAGCAAAGGCGACACGTCAAAATCGGCCCTCATGGTCTACGACAAAACATGGCGTGCGTCGAAGATGGGCAAAGCGATCGAGCGCAATTACCACATCAAGGAATACTTGATCAAACAACCCGATACAAAACTCAACGAGATCATCCACTCGGTCTCGAAAATGAACTTAAAAGAGTTCTCTACCATCAGCCTGATAAAAGAAATAATCAGGGTAAATCCGAAATTGATGCTCGAGCTGGGCGCGCTCGCAGCATCACTCCGTTGATTTTTTCAGTTGTTTATTGAGCAGGCGCAGGCAGTCGTCCTCCGCTTCTTTTTTGGTAAAGACGGTAACGATATCGCCGGACTGGATCTTCACGTTGCCGCTGGGGATGATCAGCACGCCGCCGGCCCTGCGGATCGCAATAAAGACAAAGTCCTTGACCTTGAGCTCGCGGATCTCGTGATCCACAATCGGGGCACCCCGTTCGGCAACGATCTCAAAGATGGTGCCCCCGGGAATGGAGGCGAGTTGCTGCAGCTGGGGGTTCTGTGTCCAGTAATACAGGCGTGAGGCAACGAGCTCGTCGGGGTTCTCACTGATTCGTACGCCGACTTCTTTGAAAAAGTCCGAATGCGAGGGCTGGTTGACAATCGCAACCACATTCGGTACCCGGAATTTTTTTGCCAGCCAGCAGGTCATCAGGTTGACCGAATCATCACTTGTCGTGGCGATCAGGGCATCAGCCCGGTCTATGCCAGCCTCTTCCAAAACGGTCTTATCGGTGGCATTGCCGGTGACTGCCAGTACATCGTAATGCTCGAGAATTTCGCTGCACCGGGCTTCATCCTGATCGATCACGACGATGTTATTGGCGTGCTCGATCGCCTGTTTTGCAAGGTTTCTCCCGATTCCTCCGAGCCCTACGATGATGATGTACATGATTACCGGTTACCATCATCAGTATTGAAATATTGTGCGCATCAACCCATTCCTGTGATCTGCGGGGTGGATGAGGTGGGAAAGGGCTCGGTACTCGGCCCTATGGTGGTTGCAGCAGTAGGAATCTCCTCTGAAGGTGTCCTTGCTGACCTTGGGGTAAAAGACTCAAAAATGCTTTCAGCAAATGAGCGCGAGCGCCTGTATACAATAATCAAGAAAAAATGCCGGGTTGCAATCGTCAGACTCGACGCGCAGGATATCGATGCGGTGCGGCAGGAGATGACCCTCAATGCGGCGGTTGCGCGGGCACATGCGCAGGTGATTGCAACACTGTCTCCGGCCTGCGCATATGTAGATGCCTGCGATGTGAACACGTTCCGGTACGCGGAGATGGTGAAAAACCATCTTGACACTCCCTGTGAGATTGTGTCCGAGCACCATGCTGATGAGAAATTTCCGGTTGTGTCTGCTGCAAGCATCGTCGCAAAGGTGACCCGGGACCGGGCAATCACCATGCTTGCAAAAAAATATGGCGTGATAGGCAGCGGATATCCTTCGGATCCGGTTACCATACGGTGGTTGAATTCCTATATCGATGAGCACCGTGTTCCGCCTCCGATAGCCCGGAAGAGCTGGAAGACGGTTAGTGCAATCCTTGCAAAAAAGGCCCAGAGTTCACTGGGTGATTTTTAATGGTTTTTAACCGGCGCTGGATTTGTCCAGGGTGAATACTTTATCAGCCCTCCAATGCCATAGTACTGGAATGGACGGGCTCCTCATTCTTATTCTTCTGGTTGCCGCGTATGCAGCGATAGCCTTCGTCATTCACCGGAACAAACACTGGGAGGAGCACATCGTCTTCTATGGCCCGATCATGGCCATCCGGACGGACCGTGTCAAATTTTTTGACAAATTTGCCGCATTCCGGACATTTTTCAGGATCTACGGAACCGTTGGTGTTATTGCTGTCATTATTGTCTCGGTATTCATCACGGTGATGCTGTTTTACTCGGTCTACTACACGTTGACGACCCTGCCGGAGCCTACCGGGATCTATAAACCGCAGAATCTCCTGCTCATACCCGGCCTCAACGAGTATGTGCCGTCAACGTTTGCCGTCTGGTTTGCGTTTATCATCACCATCGCCGTCCACGAGTTCGGGCATGCAATCCTCTGCCGGGTTGAGAATATCAGAGTGCGGACTATGGGTGCCCTGATCGTGGTTATCCCTATCGGTTTCTTTGTCGAATCCGATGAAGAAGAACTGGAACGGACAAAGGGCATGCCCAAGGTGCGGATGTTCGGGGCCGGCATTACCAATAACCTTGTTGTCGGTTTTGCCTGTTTTGTGCTGCTCATCTTCTGCATGGGTTTTGTAACCCCCCTGGCACCTCCCGTTATTCACGGGATCTACAAGGATTATCCTGCAGAAAAGGCAGGGATCCCTCCCGGTTCTCTGGTAACTGCGATCAATGGAGTACCGGTCTCGAACCGGGGTGATATCTCAAATTTCTTAAACGCGACAAAGCCCGGAGAGACAATCACCCTCACTGTTGAGAAAGATAATATTTTCAAAGAGTATCCTCTCACGCTTTCCTCATGGCCACCGGAGTATGCCGGCTCTGCGAGTGGATTTATGTGGGTCCAGTACTATGACGGAGAATCGGTCAAGTCGACGATTGGAGGGATGCTCTCACCGATCGGGTTCTTCCAGTTCCTTGTCGTTCCTTTCGCAAGTCATTCCGGTATCCAGTTCCTCCGCATTCTGGCATTTGAGACTCCCGATACCACCTACTACAAGGTGCCGTTCGATGGATTCTGGGGTGTCATTCACTTGCTCTTCTGGTGCGGCTGGATCAACCTCAATGTCGGGATATTCAACGCAATACCGATGGTGCCGCTGGATGGTGGCTATATCTTCAAAGAAGGTGTTGACCGGCTTCTCGATCGCAGGGGGCTCTTAAAATATTCCGGGTATGTTACCGGTGCCGTCTCCTACATCATGCTGGTTGTATTGGTATCGCTGATTGCGCTGCCCTATATTCTCCATATGTAAAGTAACGGTGGAAAACCCCGGGTGAAAGACTCAGTAAGGATGAACACAATTATTTTCACTTTGTTGTGTTTTTTACTACCAGCATCCAGTCTTGGGAAGAAAGGTACTGGAACTTGAAACAATGATGAGTAATTACATAGTCGCACGTTTTTTTATCAAAATGAGCGGAAAATCAAGATCCATTCATCATTCCTTGATGGGGGCTGATGCCCCCATACCCCAAAAAACGACAAATGCCGCCGCCCCTGAAGGGACGCCCCCGCGGCGGTTCGAATCCCGTTTTTTAATATGCACGATTCTTTAAAAAAATGCCTTGCCCCGCGAGACCCCGATGAGGAGGCCGGGTGACCCCATCAGGGAGGGAACCTCATAAACACATTTTTAATACCATATCTTACGCCGATGAAACGGCGAAGAACAAAAAAAGGGATGAAAAATGTTATACTACTGGTGGGATGGCAGCTGCTTCTGCGTTTTCCGCATCGATCGTAAGTTTGCGCTTGCTGGTATCTTTGAGTTCATCTACCGAGACTTTCGGGACTGCATCCTTGATCTCTTTTAAGATTGCGTTGACTTCTTCGCGCTGCGGCATATCGCCAAGGATGGTCTCGTCCATCACCGGGCGTCCTGCAACGACTTCTGCGGTCTCATCCATTGCGCCGAGGAACTTTGCCCCCTGCCGGATCAGTTGCGAGAGCTCGAACGGGAAGATGATCTTGGTCGCCTGACCATCTGCCATGTTCTTGAGCGCGTTCAACGTAAGCACCGTCATCGCCCGGTTGTCGAGCGGTGCAGCACCCACCGAGAGGATGCGCAGTCCCTGTGCCTCTCCCTGTGCCTGGAGGATTCGCGAGAGCCGCTCTCCTTCTGCCCGCAGCACCTTGCTCTGCCGTTCGCCTTCGGCTTCAAGGATCATGGACTGACGGAGACCTTCTGCCTTGAGGATCGCAGAACGTTTCTCACCGTCAGCTCTCAGGATCGCTGCACGCCGGGCACGTTCTGCTGCCGTCTGCTCGGTCATCGCATTCTTTACCGCAGCGACCGGATCGACTTCTTTTATCTCCACCCGTTCGACCTTGACACCCCACTGGTCGGTCTCACGATCGAGAATGTCGCGGAGTTTCGTGTTGATGACGTCACGGTTGTAGAGCACTTCATCGAGTTCCATATCCCCGATGATGCCCCTTAAGCTGGTCTGGGCGAGCATAACGGTTGCCAGACGATAATTCGTGACTTCGAAGAAGGCTTTCTCCGGGTCGATCACCCGTACGTACACGATCGCATCCACATTGGTAGGCGAGTTATCCTTGGTGATCACTTCCTGGCTGGGGACATCCATCACCTGGGTGCGGAGATCGAGTTTGATCACATCGCTGACAAATGGTACTATCCAGCGGAAACCGGGATTCATCCGACCGACATACTGGCCGAGCCGGACCTGGAGTCCCTGTTCATATGGCTGGACAATAACCACACCTTTTGCAAAAATATAGACGATGACAAATATCAGAAATACAACTACGATCGTTCCAATAAAATCCATATTACACCACCTCTTCGACTACGACATGTACACCTTGAGAACCTACCACTTTTACCCGCTTTCCGGCCGGGATTGTCACACCGGTAGAGCGGGCGCTCCACACCGTGCTGTCGATCACGACCTTACCGGAGATGGTGGTTGCATCAACCGATTTCTGCACCTGCCCCTCCATGCCGATTAACGAGTCCCGGCTGATGGTTGTCGGGCTCTCATTTGGTGTGATCCTACTGTACATCCAGATGGTGAAACCGGCTGCACAAAGAGCTGTCACAATACCGATGATGCCCCCTGCCCACGGGTTGGATATATCGACTCCCATGAGTTGCAGGATTCCCAGAAATATCAGTACTGTAGCAGGTACAGTTGCAAAAAATCCCGGGCTGGACACTTCGACAAGCAGCAGCAGGGCCCCAGCGACAATGAGCAGCCATCCAAAGGATAACCCCAGATCAGGAAGTACCATGATCAATGATCGGAGGGTGCAAGATAAAATGGTATGGGGGGCGTCAGTCCCGGGAGAAGGAGAATCTCGGGATTGAGGCTGTTTTTTAAAAAAAGCGCAGGCAGATTTCCGTGTTGACAGTGTGCAGGTTTGCCATCATCTGTACATAGTCTGCAGGGAGAAACGGTTCATCTATGAGCAGAATGGGAAAATAACCTGGAAATTTCCCTTTTATCTCTATTTTGATAACTGCAGCATTGCGATCTTCGAACCTACCGGCACGCCGCCCGCTTCTTGTGCAACCGGCCCGCACTTCGCTGCCATCAGGTAGGCAACCGGTGGCAGGTTCTGCATTTCAGAGAGGGATTCGAAGTTGGCCATGCCTTTTGCAATGATAATAGTACAGCGTTTAATTGCGCTCTTCAAATCCTCAGGGATGTTTTCCATGCAGATGCCGATCTCCGCCCCCCCACCGGTTGTCGTAAGGCAGTCGACGATGAAATCGAGGTGCAAATCCCACGCATCCTCCAAGGTGGCATCGTTGAGGGCCGGTGCATCCTTGACCGCAAGTGTCACATGAGCGCCCTGCGATTTCAGGTACTTGATGAGCAGCCGGTCGAGTACAATCTCACCGCAGTTATCGCTTAAGTACACTACCCGGGTGCAGAGGGGAAGGATCGCATCCGTGTCATCAATCGTTAAGCCTTTTTCAAACTCACGCGTAAAAAAGAGGGAAAAATCTGTTTCAACGATATGTCCCTTCACGCCATAATCGAAGGTGTTGCCGATGACTGCTGCAAGCACATGATCCCGGAATGTCAAGAGATCGCCCTGCACTTTTTTGCAGACTTCTATTGCTTGATTGTTACCCTGCCTTTTGAGCTGGGCAAATGGATCCGTAGTGCCCAGGATTTCATAGGCCCTGCGGTGAATCCGGCTTGCGATCTGCGGGTGGCTTATCGGCTCATTGCGGATATCTTCCAAAAGAGCCGTGCATCCTGCAACCGCTTCATTAGTCTTTGCTTTTGTAGCATTGCATAATGTGCATTCCAGGCGCACGCGGGATATCAGACAATCTGTACAGGTGCCGGTAATCTTCATAAAAACGCCCGAAAAACAACAATTAAATGGGGCCACTGAGATTTGAACTCAGGTCAGAAGACCCCCAGTCTCCTAGGATGGCCAGGCTACCCTATGGCCCCGTTCTCATAATGTAGGACGAGATTACTTATGTATCTTGTTGTAATGAACCTGAAAAATACAGTATTAAATGCAGTATTGCATTCTTAGATCTTGCCCCGCTTGAACTCCTCAACTCTCGATATGAGGTTTTCGAGTACGGTGTCGGTGATCTTGCCTTCAATCGAATCAATCTCACTCAACAGCTGTCGGATCCGCACATACATCAGGTAAATGATGAACTGCTGGATAACGATAACCCCGCCAAACAATACCAGCATGTATCCTTCATAAGCCATTATCTCCTCTTGAATTGTATCATCTGAATACTGACCGGGCGAGTCGGTCGACAAAGCTCTCCGTTTTTTGTTCTCCGCTCATATCTTTGTATTCAACCCCTGAAATCTGTGCGTCTATCCTTTTAAAAGCCCGTGACGCTTCGGTCTGGGGATATTTTAAGACGCAGGGATTTTTGTAAGCAGCCGCTCTTCTGACATGTGCATCTTCAGGCACAACATCGATTACACGGACCCCCAGCACATCTTCAACACTCTGGGAACGGATCTCCGTATGCTCAAATCCAGCCCGGTTCAGGATCGCACCATACACCCGGCCCCCCATCACCTCGCAGAGGATCTTGGTCTTCAACGCATCTGCCATTGAAGCAAGTTCCGGGTTGACTACGAGAATGACTTCATCTGCGACCGAAAGGGGGACTACACCTTCTTTGGATATACTGCTCGGTGCATCAATCAGGAGGTATTCACACCGGTCGACAAGCTTGTGCATAACATCCCTGAGATTGTCGGGATCTGCCTGCTGGAATCCTTGGGGCGAGATGCCGCTGGGCACCACTTTTACTCCGCCGGGGCCCTCATAAATGGCATCTTCAATATCGCCTTTTCCGGCAAGCACCTCATGCAGGGTGACGGGTATATCGTCAATACCGAGAATCAATGCCATGTTTACCATACCGATGTCGGCGTCAAGAATGTACGTCTCGCAGCCAAGAAGAGCAAGGGATATTCCGAGATTTACCGTGAGAGTGGTCTTCCCCACACCGCCTTTTCCTGAAGTAATGGTATATGCACGGATCATCGGAATTCTTATGTGCATTGGTTGGGGAAAATCGTATTTATATATTGGTGATTGTAGTCCGGGTGGCGTAAGTAAATATTTTAGGGAAAAATGGGACCTGTCCAGGGAAAAACAGAAAACTTTACCGCGAACCTTTACTGGGAACCGTTGAATCAAAACAAGACAAAAAGCAATATGTACATATGCTTTCATCAGGTATTATAAATCAGATAGGGTAGGGTAACAGGGGCCGCTCCATGTTGAAAGTAAAGATCTCTGTATTTATTGATATGCTTAAGGTAATTGATGGGGTTTCATCCTGTGCCCTCGTATCCCGTGATGGGATCATCGCAGGAAATTTTTTGACCAGGATGTAAATGAACCCTGGTTTGGTGCACTGTCTGCAACGATCCTGGCATCTGCCGAATCAGTCGGGGGTATCATTAAGATAAAGTCCATGGAGTCAGTTACGATCCGAATGTAGGAGACCTCAGTTATCGTGATGGGTGCCGGGGAAAATTTCCTTATCGCCGCAATAGTCAGAGATAAAACGAATGCTGACAATGTACACACAAAGATGTAAGCAGTTGCTAAAAATATCGGGGTGGTTATGTAATATTTACCATACTTGTAGTCGATGACAGTCCATTTATCGTCGATGTCTTCGTCACTATGCTGGAGCGCGGGGGGTACCGCACCGTTGCTGCATACAGTGGTGAGGAGTGTCTGGAAATTTTAAAGACGGTCACTCCCGATCTCATTCTGCTCGACATCATGATGGAACCGATGGATGGGTGGGAGACCTTAGAAAAGGTCAAGGAAAATCCCGCGACAAAAGAGATCCCCGTACTCACGCTCACGGCAAAACAGCTGACACCTGTGGAAGCACAGGAATATGGCATTTACATCGAAGATTACGTGTTAAAACCCATCACTCACCACGAACTTTACGATGCCATTGAGCACGTACTCAACCGTCGGCAGGCTATAAAATCTGATATGGATCTGGCAAAAGAGTCTGGTTTCGATGCAGAGATCATCACCGAATATGCCCGCTTAAGCAAGAGCATCGATGTGAACAAGCGCTTAAATGACGATCCTTGAAACCCCCTACAACTTCAATGATTCAAAAGTCCGGGTAAGCGACGAGATATCCCGTGCGATCAAGAGCATGGATATGAATATAAAATTCCAGGAGAACCGGCTTCAGCAGATAAAAGGCGAACTCTCGGGGACGTCTGCGGAAAAATAATTTTCTTCCGTAACCATTCACGTAAACCTATGAATACTATAGGGGATGATATCACCCTGCATTCGTATCACCGTTATCTTCTGTCAGTGATGACAAACCCGCTGTTTACGTGGGAATGTATGAGGGACTAGTATCGTGGATGATTCAATTCTGATTGTAGATGACAGCCCCTCTATTGTAGATGATCTTGTAGCCCTTTTAAAAAGGAAATGTTTCAAACCCATTGCAGCCCACGGTGGTGACGAAGCCATATCTATTCTCTCTACTCATAAACCTGATCTTATCCTGCTCGAAATCATGATGGAGCCGATGGATGGATGGGAGACATTAGAGAAGATTAAGGCTAATCCAGAAACCCATAATCTTCCCGTTCTCATGTTCTCGGCAAAAAAGATCAGCCCTGAAGAGGCACAGGAGCACAGTCTCAACATTGAGAATTTTGTCTCAAAACCGGTCAACCCGGCTCAGCTTCTCGACTCAATGCGGTGTATCTTTGAACGCCGCTGCAGCGTGAAACTTGAAGCTACGGTGGCTAAGGATGCCGGACTGGATGCAACAATCATTGGCGAATACACCGCGCTCCGGAAAAGTATAGATTTTGACCGGAACCTTCTTGAGGTTTTAAAAAATTCAAGTGGCATAAATATTCCCGGACGTGTTGTACCTGAAGATGTTGTGCAGGCTATCAACAAACTCGACCGGAAGATCACGACTGATGAGCTCCGGTTAAAGGAGATCAATGGAACATTTGCAAAGGGGGGCTGATGTCCCTTGAATTATTTGGGCACGTAAGAATATTTATATAGTTTTCTTACATTGTTATAATGCTGTACATCTTATTCACAAGTGGGTTCGTAGCTCAGTTCGGTAGAGCGCCTGGCTTTTAACCAGGTGGTCAAGGGTTCAAATCCCTTCGGGCCCGTTGCCACGAACAATCGTGGGTTTTTTGCGGTGATGCATCTGAGAGGAAATCTGTTTATCCGGGAAGGGGTTTTTCATTGAGCGCTAAACTTAATGTGTTGGACCATGATATGGTCCCAGACCATCAAATCATGAGTGAGGAGGAGGTTTCTGCGCTCCTCACCACTTATAACATCACTACCGAACAATTACCGAAAGTATTTCATGATGATCCAGCGGTCAAAACGATTTGCGCAGAAGCCGATAATGTGATTCGAATTATCCGTGTTAGCCATACAGCCGGTAGGGCCGAATCGTACCGTCTTGTGGTAAAGAGACCCAAGAAATAATTCCGGGGGGATTAAGTCTGATTGACAGAAGTATTTTATCGAGGGCATATTTTTCACGGGAGCATGTTGCGCGCCACCAGCTTGACTCTTATAACTATTTCTTAAAGCACAATCTTCAGAAAGTGGTAAACGAACAGCGGATCATCGCAACTGATATCGAGAACCGCGGCAAGAACAACGAGGCTGTCTGGGTCGAACTCGGCGAAATAACGGTGAAAAAGCCGCTTGTTCGTGAAGCGGATGGTTCGCAGAGCGAACTGTACCCCTGCGAGGCAAGGCTGCGCAACCTGACGTATGCTGCCCCGATTCAACTGGGTCTGACTCTTGTGCATGGTGAAGACCGGCAGGAAGCGATCGTCACAACGATCGGACAACTTCCCGTCATGATCGGTTCGACATCCTGTAACCTCTATGGTATGGATGACGCCCAGCGCGTTGCCCACGGTGAGGATGCATTTGATCCCGGCGGATATTTCATTGTAAACGGTACCGAGCGCGTGCTCATGACCTTAGAAGATCTTGCATCTAACAAGATCATGACCGAGTTCACCGAGCGGTACAGTGAACGCATCTATGTAGCAAAGGTATTCTCGCAGTTCAGGGGATACCGTGCACTGGTGGTTGTCGAGCGCAATAAGAAGAACCTGCTCGAAGTTTCGTTCCCATCCGTCGCCGGCCACCTGAAATTTGTCGACCTGATGCGGGCACTCGGGATGACTAATGACCAGGAAGTAGTCAACGCGGTTTCTACCGATGAGGACATCCTGACGTTCATGATGCAAAACCTCGAAGAGAGTGAATGCGATTCTGTGGAGGGTGGTGTGATGTATGTCGGTAAGAAACTTGCCCCCAACCAGACCAAGGACTACCAGCGGAAACGGTCCGAATTCGTCCTCGACAACTACCTGCTGCCCCACCTGAACTACTCGATGCCTGCCACGTTAAAGGAAGGCGACGAGGGTTACTTGGAAGCAGTTCTTTCTGTGCGGCTTGCCAAGGCGCACTTCCTTGGAAGGATGGCAGAGGCCTGTTTCGATCTTGTACTGAACACGCGCAGGATCGATGATAAGGATCACTACTCCAACAAGCGGCTCAAACTTGCCGGAGATTTAATGGAAGACCTCTTCCGTATCTCCTTAAACCGGCTTACCCGCGATATCAAGTACCAGCTCGAGCGGGCCAGCATGCGTCACCGTGATCTCTCGATTGGGACCGCTGTGCGTGCCGATGTGCTGACCGAGCGCCTGCTTCACCCGCTTGCTACCGGTAACTGGGTGGGCGGAAGGACGGGGGTATCCCAGCTGCTCGATCGTATCGACCACATGGCCGTGCTCTCGCACCTGCGCCGTGTGATCTCGCCGCTCTCGCGTTCACAGCCTCACTTCGAGGCCCGTGATCTGCACCCGACCCAGTGGGGCCGGATCTGCCCGAGTGAAACACCTGAAGGTCCGAATTGTGGGCTTGTCAAGAACTTCGCCCAGATGGTCGAGATCAGCAAAGGTGTGGATAACGAAGAAGAGATCCTGCAGATCCTGCACACTCTTGGTGTAGAATCGATCAAGGGTGAGTCACGATGAAAAAATCACGCGTATTTGTAGACGGTGCACTTATCGGACTCGTCGATGACCCAAAAGCACTGGTCGCCGGTATCCGGGCCATGCGCCGCCAGGGTGCGATCGCTTCTGAAGTCAATGTCTCGCATAAGGAATATAATGGCGATGTCGTCATTCTTACCGACCATGGCCGCGCCCGTCGCCCGCTCATAGTCTTAAAGAACGGTGAACCGCTCATAACCGATGCCGATCTCCAGAAACTGGCCAAAAAAGAGATCGATATGTCCTGGTTTGTCCAGCGCGGGATGATTGAGTTTCTCGATGCTGAAGAGGAAGAAGACCTTCTCATTGCGATGAACTTTGAGAAGATCACGCCCGCTCACACCCATCTTGAGATCGACCCCTCACTGATTCTTGGTATCGGTGCGGCGCACGTTCCGTTCCCGGAACACAATGCAAGTCCCCGTGTAACGATGGGTGCAGGAATGGTTAAGCAGGCGCTTGGTTTTGGATGCGCTAATATGAAACTCCGTCCCGATACCCGTGGACACCTGCTTCACTATGTGCAAAAACCCCTCACCCACACCCAGACCTCAGAACTGATAGGTTCTGATGACCGCCCCGCAGGACAGAACTTTGTGGTCGCAATCATCTCTTACGAAGGCTACAATATTGAAGATGCGCTCATCTTTAACAAGGCCTCCATCGAGCGTGGACTGGGACGCTCCCACTTCTTCCGTACCTATGAAGGCGAAGAACGCCGGTATCCCGGCGGTCAGATCGACCGCATTGAAGTCCCCGAAGAAGAAGTCAGCGGTGCCCACGGTGCCGACTCCTATAAGAATCTCGATGAAGATGGTGTCATCAATCCCGAGACCGTTGTTGCCGAGAAAGATGTGTTGATAGGCAAGACTTCCCCGCCCCGGTTCCTTGAAGAGCCGTCCGGCGAATTAATCGCCGTTGAGAAACGTCGTGACACTTCCGTTACGATGCGCAGCAACGAGCACGGTATTGTCGATACCGTGATCATCACTGAAGGCGAGAACAGTTCCCGGCTGGTTAAGGTACGGACAAGAGATCTCCGTATCCCCGAAGTCGGCGACAAGTTTGCATCCCGGCACGGACAGAAAGGAGTTATCGGGCTGATCACGCCGCAGGAAGATATGCCGTTCACCGAGAGCGGACTCTGCCCTGACCTTGTGATCAACCCCCATGCCATCCCCAGTCGTATGACGGTAGGTCATATGCTTGAGATGATAGGCGGGAAAGTCGGGTCGCTGGAAGGCAGGCGTATCAACGGCACCGCGTTTGGTGGCGAGAGCGAGGCAAATATCCGGGCATCATTAAAGGCGCTCGGGTTCTCTCACAGTGGCCGCGAGATCATGTATGACGGTATCACCGGCAAACAGTTCAAAGCCGATGTCTATATCGGTGTGATCTACTACCAGAAACTCTACCACATGGTATCGTCGAAGATGCACGCCCGGTCCCGTGGGCCGGTGCAGGTGCTCACCCGCCAGCCGACAGAAGGCCGTGCCCGTGAAGGTGGTCTCCGGTTTGGTGAGATGGAACGTGATGTCATGATCGGACACGGCGCTGCAATGGCGTTGAAAGAGCGTCTGCTTGACGAGTCTGACAAGGTGCAGGAATACGTGTGTGCACACTGCGGTATGGTCGCGATGCTTGACCGCAAGCGCAACATGACCCGGTGTCTTGCCTGCGGTAACGAGACTGATATCTACTCGGTCGAGATGAGTTACGCATTCAAGCTCCTGTTAGATGAGATGAAGAGTATGGGAATTGCACCCAGATTGAAATTACAGGACGTGGTGTAAGATGCCATCCCCAAAACGAATCGGACAGATTGAGTTCGGTCTGTTATCCCCCAAAGAGATCCGCGAGATGAGCGTGCGGAAGATCATCTGGGCAGATACCTATGATGACGACGGGTTCCCCTACCCCCAGGGACTGATGGACTTAAACTTAGGGGTGATTGACCCCGGTCTCCGGTGCAAGACCTGCGACCAGAAGGCCAGCGAGTGCCCCGGGCATTTCGGGCACATCGAGCTTGCAAAGCCGGTCATTCATGTCGGGTATACCCGGTTGATACGAAAACTCCTGCGTGTTACCTGCCGCTCATGCGGACGGGTGCTGTTAAGCCCCGAAGAGATCGAAAAGGTAGTCGGTACGGAAGATGACCAGACCGGCGACCTGCTCTCAGAAAAGGACGTGAAAAAGGAACGCATCTGCCCCCACTGCGGCGACCAGCAGCTCAAGATCAACTTCGAAAAACCAACAACGTTTTCTGAAGTGGTTGTTGAGGACGGCAAAAAGGTAGAGCACAAGCTCACTCCTGCTGACATCCGTTCCCGCATGGAAAAGATCCCCAACGAGGACTTAACCCCGCTGGGTATCAATCCCGACGTGGCTCGTCCGGAATGGACGATCTTAACGGTGCTCCCGGTTCCGCCGGTCACGATGCGCCCGTCTATCATCTTAGAGAACGGACAGCGTTCGGAAGATGACCTGACCCACAAGCTGGTGGATATTATCCGTATCAACCAGCGGTTCAAGGAGAACCAGGATGCAGGCGCACCCCAGCTGATCATCGAGGATCTCTGGGAACTCCTGCAATACCATGTCACTACGTACATGGACAATGAAGTGGCAGGCTGCCCACCGGCACGCCACCGCAGCGGCCGTCCGTTAAAGACACTTTCGCAGCGTCTGAAGGGTAAAGACGGTCGTTTCCGTGGTTCACTCTCCGGTAAGCGTGTGAACTTCTCATCCCGTACGGTTATCTCTCCGGACCCGAACCTCTCGGTACGACAGGTTGGTGTCCCCCGGGCGGTAGCAAACGAGATGACGATTCCCGTCCGCGTCACCATCCACAATATTGAGGAACTCAAGCAGATTGCGAGGAATGGACCTGTCCGCCCGGATGTCAATGCGCCCTGTGGTGCCAACTATGTGATACGCCCGGACGCACGGCGCCTCCGGCTCGCGGAAGGGAATCTCGATACCGTGTCAGACATGATCGAACCCGGCTGGACTGTCGAACGGCAGCTCAGGGACGGCGACGTCGTGCTCTTCAACCGTCAGCCCTCACTGCACCGCATGAGCATTATGGCCCACCGGGTCAAGGTCATGGAAGGCAAGACCTTCCGGCTCAACCCGGCTGTCTGCCCTCCGTATAACGCCGATTTTGACGGGGATGAAATGAACATGCACGTACCACAGACTGAAGAGGCGCGTGCAGAAGTTACCATCTTAATCTCCGTTCAGGAGAACATTCTCTCACCCCGTTTTGGTGGTCCCATCATCGGAGGTATCCACGACCACGTGTCGGGTATCTTCATGCTCACGCATGATACCCGCTGGTTCAAGAAAGAAGAAGCCCTCTATCTGCTCCGGTACTCCGGCATCGAACGCATGCCCGCACCGGGCAAAACAGAGAACGGGGTAGAATACTGGAGCAACAAACAGGTCTTCTCCACAATCCTTCCCGAAAACCTCAACATGGTCTTCCAGGCGAGTTCCTGTGCGAACTGCGATGTCTGTACAAAGGAACGCTGCGAACGGGATGCGTATGTCTGTATCTTTGACGGAATCCTTGAGTCTGGCACGATCGACAAGAAGGCGATTGGTGCGTTTGACGGACAGATCGTCAACCGCATTATCCGCCAGGAAGGCATGAGCCGGGCAACTGACTTTATCGATGACATGACCAAGCTCTCGATCCGTGCGATCATGTTCGATGGTTTCTCGTTCGGTATCGATGACGAAGACCTGTCCAAGACCGAGTACGGCCAGATAGATGAAGTGCTCAAGAATGCATCCATCGATGTTGACCGCCGTATCAAGGTCTACGAAGACGGGCAACTCGAACCCATGCCCGGGCGTACCATTGAAGAGACGCTCGAGATGCAGATCATGCAAGTGCTCGGAAAAGCCCGTGACCTGACCGGTCAGATTGCAGGCCGGCACCTTGGTCTGGGTAACAGCGCAGTGCTGATGGCAGTCTCCGGTGCCCGTGGTTCTATGCTCAACCTGACCCAGATGGCCGGTTGTATCGGCCAGCAGTCCGTTCGTGGTGAGCGTATTGTCAGAGGTTACGATGACAGGACGCTCCCGCACTTCCGGAAAGGGGAGCGTGGCTCGGATGCCCACGGGTTCATCCAGCACAGCTACAAGGGTGGGTTAAACCCGACCGAGTTCTTCTTCCACGCAATCGGTGGCCGTGAAGGTCTCGTCGATACGGCCGTTCGTACGTCCCAGAGCGGATACCTCCAGCGCAGGTTGATCAATGCGCTGCAGGATCTCAAGGTGGCATATGACGGCACCGTTCGGACCACCGGTGGCAGGATCATCCAGTTCGAGTATGGTGAAGACGGTACTGACCCGACCAGAAGTGCCTTTGGTGACCCGGTCGATGTCAAGGGTATCGTAGAGAGTATCATAAAGGAGGCAGTCTGATGGCGCTCGCAGAGAAATACGAGAAGAAAGTTGAGGCCGCAGACCTCCCGGTCAAGACAAAAGACCAGATAAGGAAGTTCCTTGCAGAAAAAGAGATCACCGATACCCAGTTCAAGCAGATCCTTGAACGGGTTATCAAGGAATACCTATCTACAAGGATTGAGCCCTGCGAGGCAGTCGGTGTGATTGCCGCCCAGTCCATTGGTGAGCCCGGTACGCAGATGACGATGCGTACGTTCCACTATGCGGGTGTCGCTGAGATCAACGTTACCTTAGGTCTGCCGCGTCTCATCGAGATCATGGATGCACGAAAAGAGCCCAGCACCCCAACCATGACGGTCTATCTTGAGGAAGATTACCGCAACGAACGTGACAAGGCCCGGGAAGTCAGCTGGCAGATTGAGGCAGCCCCCCTCCACGAGTTCGGTGATATCACGACCGACATGGAGAACATGTACGTGGTTGTGCACCTGAACACGAAGGTCTGCGACAAGCGTAAGATCTCACCAGGAGAGATTATGGAAGTCGGCCCCAAGAAGATTCGTGACCGCAGGCACTACCGTGACTTCGAGTACGATATCGATGAGGACAAAGCCATCATCACCTTCTCCCCAAAAGACAAGGAGAGTTACCAGAATCTCTTCCAGCTCGCAGAACACGTCAGGAATGTGATTGTACAGGGTATTGATGACATCCTGCGTGTCGTCGTCAGAAAGGAGGGAGGAGAGTATATACTTTATACTGAAGGCTCCAACCTTAAAGACGTATTCGATGTTGCTGGTGTGGACACCACGCGTACCCGGACCAATAACATCAGTGAATGCGCAAACGTGCTCGGCATTGAGGCAGCCAGGAACGCGATCATCTTTGAAGCGGTATCCACGCTCAATGAGCAGGGTATCTTAGTCGATGTCCGCCACCTGATGCTTGTCGCAGACATGATGTGCATGGAAGGCGAAGTCAAACAGATTGGACGGCATGGTATTGCTGGCGAGAAAGAGAGTGTTCTCTCGCGTGCAGCATTCGAAGTGACGGTCAATCACCTGCTTGATGCGGCCGTTGCAAATGAAGTAGATGAACTGAGCGGCGTTACCGAAAATGTCATTGTCGGTCAACCGATCCAGCTCGGTACCGGCGATGTTAAACTCATCGCAGTCAGACAACACGACAATTAAACTTTAAAAACACGAGGAATTGTACATGGATTTTAATGCATCACTCAGAAGAGCCATAAAGACCGGTAATGTAATTCTTGGCCAGAACAACACAGAAAAATGTGTCAAAGAGGGCAAAGCCCAGATGATCGTTATTGCAGGTAACTGCCCGGCAGCGTTCAAGGCAAAAATTACTGCCCCAGAGAACCTCTTCATCCACACCTTTGAAGGATCCAGCGTTGCGCTCGGAAAAGCCTGCGGAAAACCGTTCATGGTCAGCACACTTGCGATCATCAGCCCCGGCGAATCAGATATCCTGTCCCTGAAGAGGGCATGATATGGTCGAAGTGAAACTTACTGAAGACTGTATGCGTCTGATCTCTCAGTTCGAGAGCCTGACCGGTGCGGGTAGCCGCGACTGTGTGATGGATGAGCGCAATGCCCGCCTCATCTTTGTGATCAACCCCGGTGATATGGGGCTTGCGATCGGCAAGAAGGGAGCCTCGATCAAGAAGGCTTCCGAAGTGATGGGCAAGAAGATCGAAGTCGTTGAGTACAACAACAATGTCGAGCAGTTCTTAAAGAACTGTTTCCTGCCTGCTCAGGTCACCTCTCTTCTCTTTGAGGGTGAACAAGAATCCGGAGAGCAGACGGTCCATGTCGAAGTCAGGGACGAAGACCGGGGCATTGCGATTGGAAAGGATGGCAAGAACATCTTCAAGGCAAAGAAGCTCGCCCAGCGCCAGTACTATATTGCTGATGTGCAGATCCTCCAGAAACCGATGGATGATGATCAGCCGGCTGACGAACAGACTCAGTTATAATTTTTTTTTCTTATTGCGTAAAAAAAAGTCGTCCAGGACGATGCCATTTCCTGTTTATCTCTCTTGATTAATCCCTGAAGAATACCTTACCCCAGGGTCTGGGTATTGTCCGCCCCAGCGTTTTGGCGGTTTCCAGCCAGAGATCGATCGCAATCCTGAGTTCGCCTAAGGTCATCTCCCCGGTCTCCCCAAACGCCGGGCATCCGGGTAATTCTGGTGCGAGATCGATAAACCCCTCATTCTCATCGCGGTAAAAAATTTCGAGTGCGTAGTTATGCATCGCTCATCTCCTCCAGTGAGGAATAACTCCTCAACGTGAATATTTTCTGGATGGTGAATACGTTGATCGTAAAGAGGCCGCTTTTTCATTGGTATAACTGTGCGATAGCATCGATCACTAACTAATCAGGTTCGTTCGATGGCATAAAAAAAGGAAAGAAAACGGGCTTGGAGGGATTTGAACCCCCGACATCCGGGTTAGAAGCCCGGCGCTATGTCCAAGCTAAGCCACAAGCCCACTTGATGCCTGATAACTACGTGCTACAGGATAATTAATATGATTCATGATCTGCCTCACCATTGCATAAATAAAAAAAAGGATTATTCTTTCTCAATTTTCTCGATGATCCTGTCCAGCCGCTCGGTGATCCTTACGAGTTGTTTTTCAGTTGAGACTATCTCCACGGCTGATCCCAAACCCGATGGCAGTGCAGCCCACGCCGAACATCGCAATGGCGAACATAAACAGGCTGGGATTATTGTACGCAGTCATCATGTAGACGCTGTAGATGATCAGGTAACCCCCGGCACACAGGATCAGGATCATAAAAACGATCTGTGCCCATTCCTTCGGTCCGTAATTTTTACATTGTTCAAACATGCGTATGTCCTGTTGGTTCCCGTACAGTCACATTTAATCCGGGGGTATTTAATACCTGATCTTTTGTCGTAAGGATGGGAAGGAATCACAGGAATTACTCGTGTATTGGCGTATTGGTGTGCTGATGGGGGTGAATGAATGGAGAAACAGTCTGTTGAATTACAACCGGGCATCCGTATCGGTTCAACAAAGGTGATTTAATAAAATTTATCAAATGATGAAGCGAAATTATTTCCATTCATTTGAACGAAAGGAATGTCTGACATGAAAAAAACTCGTTTAATTCCCTTTTTGATACTTGTGATCTTGCTGCTTCCAGTGCAGTATCTACAGTGGGAAATATATCCGTAAGCTCCGTTCCAACCGGGGCAACGATAATACAGAATGGCATTAGTACTGGATTAACACCCAACTCGATTATTGAAAATGTTCCCTGTGGTTCGTACACGATATGGTTGCAGAAGTCCGGATATGTGGATTTTTCGCAGACCGTTGTAGTGTCTTATAATCAAACGAGTATTGTATCTCAGTCACTGGTAGCCACAACCACTGCCCCGGTAATTTCCAGTATCTCTCCTTCAAGCCCGGCAAACAGTGGCTCGCAGACCATTGTCATTGTCGGAACAGGTTTTAGTGGATCCACCGTTACCCTGACAAAGTCCGGACAGACCCCAGTTACTGGTGCAGTTATCGGTACGGACATCGCACTCCTCCTCATCAGGAATTTTAACCTGAATGGAATCGCTTCCGGTACGTGGAATGTTGTAATCCTGAATTCAGATGGGGGGACGGTGACCGGTTCGATTAATGTTAATAGCGCAACAGCGTCAACGGTTACCGCTATCTCTCCGACAAGCGGCGTAGTTAATACGTCGGTATCAACGACAATAACCGTAACGGGTTTTGTTGTAAATTCAGCAATAATCCGCCTGTACCGGAGTGGAAATTATATTAGCGGTACAGTAACTTCCTGGGATTCTACAACCCAGCTGACGGGAACGTTCAATCTGAATCAGGCTACACCCGGAGCCTATGATGTATGTGTACTGCCCGATGGGGCTGAAACAAATAAAATATGCAGTCAGACATTTACCATCCTCTCGACATCTTCGGCAGCAAACGGCAGCAAACGGCAGCATCTATGTCAGAGCCTCTCCCTCCACCTCAAAAATATTCTTAAACAATGTCTACCAGGGATATACTCCGATGACGCTCGACAACATCACCCCCAGCACTTACACGGTGATGATACGAAGCGCAGGATACAATGATTATTCAGAGAGTGTCAAGGTGACTGCCGGGAACACTGCCTCGGTCATCGCATCGCTGGTTCTTACTCCGGATGTGACCACTACCGCTACAACGGTCCCCAAAACAACGGTGACAGCGGTAAAAACCACAAAAAAATCCACAGCAAAAACCCCAACCCCCTGGCCAAAATCCACCCCGACTCAGGCCTCTCCGGTTGAAATCCTGGTTATTATTGGTGCCGTTGGTTTAGGGCTTATTGTACTCAGGAAGTAGTAAACACTTTTTTTCTGAAGTTTGATACCGGGGATTATTCCCCTCCTGTATCGAGCCGCCCGATCTCTTCATAGGGCGAGGCACGGGAACAAGGGTACGTGTGGAGCGTAATACCCCGAATGAGTTGTTGTGCGATGGCTATTGCAATTGCCAGGGTTTTCCGGAAATATGGGGGGCATCAGGACTGATCGAAATAAAACACCGGTACCGTGATCGCGATTGAAATTTTTTGCCCTGTAGAAAACCTTGCTCCAAACAAATTGTATAAACCTGTCAAGGTTCGCGAGAATGCTCTTACATGAGATTTCCTTCATCTGGATCTGATATATACGGGATTTCAAGTCAGCCCCGTA
>JBAZRZ010000034.1:0-23151 GCA_041662685.1 Methanoregula sp. | reverse complement strand
TTATTCTTTACTAGCATAACATTGTAAGGAGACACCATACCTTAGATCTTTCGGTTGTTTTTCACTCGGTTTTTCTTCGTGAGGAAATCATTTCTACAGAGCAGAAAATTTTTCATCGCGATCACGTTTGCGTTTGAAAAAATTTTCCGGAACAACCGGACTTTGATAAAAAAAATTTGAGCGAAGAGTGGTTGAAAAATTATTCCAGTAACACTCGCCCCTGTTCGATCGAAAACTCCGTGAGTATTTGCATGAACCGGGGGCCTGGAAAAACCCGTGAAATTCACGTCGTTATCCGACGTGAGAGATCGCCGATTTTACCTCCAAAAAGGGGGTTCTTTTCATTTTTCGCCAACATTAGCCCATCCGGCACACGATCGGCTGTCCAAAAGGCTACAATAAGGCTTTTTTCAGAGGCCATTATATAGCGAAATTGGGCAAACGGAGCGATTAAATCAGGTATCCATAAAAGATTGGATCTTAATTCATCATTTTTCCCATTAAATTCGGGAAAACAGGTACGCACCCCAACTAGGTTACCAGAAGTCTCCGTCGGAGAAGTGAGTTGAGCTGAGTACAGGTTTCCCGGGGACCCGGACCGTAATGTCCGATCCCGTAACCAGGGGGTCCGGAAAAACCCGTGAAATTCACATCGATGTTCGACGTGAGCATTATTCGATCCGGGCCCCAAAACAGGGGTTCTTTTCCCTTTGACCGTGCTACCTATCCAGACCCCCTGAGTTTTGCCTCCCAAAAGCGTCCATTAGCGTTTTATAGCGCCATGAAAAAAGCGCCGTTTGGTTTAAATCGTGATTAAAATGCGTTTTTAAAAAATATGTGCCGGAATTCGATGTTTTTTGCAACCTGGGCCGGAAATAGATCCTCCGGGTGGGCAATCCGGGGCCGTAGCGGAGCCGGATTAATGGGTGGGAGATACGGTATCCTGAAGGGGGTGTTTCTGACGATACAGGGGTTATCCCCCTGTCCGGCCGGATGTGCAATCACCGCGGAAATGTTCGCGGGAAAAAATAAAAAAATCCGGAAAAATTACGGTCCAAAATTTTTAACATTTTTTTAGCGGGAAAATCGCGGTGGAAAAATTTCTCAAAACAATTCATTGAACGTGAAAAAGAAATTAAAAAAAAATATTACCCGAGTTTCCAGACGCCCACATCATTCCCGTTGAATTCAACCCGTGCATACGCCTTGTCCGGAGTCAGCGATGCAGGGACCTGGTAAATGAGGTCCCCGTCAATAGCATTACTCTTGCCGGGATACAGGTACGCATACTGGGTGCCATGCGAGTAATCGTAATCCTCAACATATTCAGAACCGAATAATTTCGGGAAATACTGGACTTCTTTTATTTTAATTGCGGTCGCTTTCCGGTCCGAAGATTTATCCTGGAGGAAATGAATCGGGTCGGGTGAATAGACCACCCCATTGTAGTGTATTTTAACACTATCGGGAGTAGGCGGCCAGACCCGGGTGTCACCCTTATTGTATACATTCAGAAAGACAAACAGGAATTTATTGCCGGCATTTGCCTTTTCGGGATAAGATTTGTTGTCCATATCATTGTGCCATTGGTAGGTGTCATTCATCCAGACACGATAGACCGTAGCCTCGCTTGCTACTTTATCAGAACCGAACGGAAATCCATCCTTCACCTGGAGAGCATTGGGAAAGGGATCAGGAGTTGGTGTTGGTGCAGTAGTGACGGGCGTCGATACGGTCACAACAGCGGTCGTGGAAACCGTTGACGGAGCACCCGTTCCCCCGAGAAGTGCTGATGGGGAAGAGCCACCGGACAGTTTTGGCAAAACAAAAATATAGGCAGCCCTGGCCAGAACGACCAGGACAATCACCATTCCTGCAATAATTTTAGGGAGCGGGCTTCCTTTTGACCCCCCGGATGTCACAGGAGACACCGGTACTGCTGGTGCCGGTGAACTCACGGACGGGGGAGATGACGGAACCGGCGGTTCAACCGCCGCACCACAACTCTCGCAGAATTTCACCCCTTCAGGGAGGACAGCACCGCGGAGAGTACAGAATTTTGTACCTTAAAAATTACTCACCACGGAGACTAATAAAAAAATCGGAATGACATCCGAGGTGTTGATAGCCGGGATAATCCTGGTGCAATCAAATGTTTACACTTTCACCGGAATATCGGAAGGCACCCATTGGCTGATGGATTTCTTCCCCGGCTTCCTCTCATGGAACTGCTTTAAGGAGACCGTAATATCCCGGGTGAAGGCAAAGTACCCGATTTGCGTGGTACGGCAGAGTTTCATCGCCATATCCATCAATCCCCGGGGATCGGGTCGCGCTTCACCTAACCAGATATGGAAGATGTTTCCGCCATCCACGATCGGGAAGAAGACATGCTCGATCTCCATGCGTTTCGGCAGGGTGACATCTGCGCCCGGTGCGACATGCGTACCGTTCGTGTAATAGATCGGGAGATCCCGGGACTTGCCCAGTTGCTCGTGTCCCAGCTCGATATCGCCTTTGATCACTTTAACCGCAAAGTCGTGGTAACGGCGGTCGAGAAGGTCTGCAACGGCGAACCGCTGGCCGGTCGTCTCGGCAGGGGTCCGGGCGAGTGCAATGGTCATGTTGTTCTTCTTGCTGAGTTCGCGCCCGTAAAGTTCCATCTCGGTCATTGCACGGATAGCGAGCTTGAAGGCGTCCTTGGATTCGTGCAGTTGCTTCCCGGTATGGTGTTGCACCATCTCGTTGACACCGACAACACCGATCGTGTACACAAGTCCCTCAAGATCCACGGCAATTGCACCACGTTCACCCGTGTTGGGATCCTTGGGGCGCTGCATGGCAAAGGGCATCCGTCCGTTTCCGCGGATGTTGTCCATCCAGCGACGCTTGATCTTGAAGATCTCGATTGCCACATCCATGAGTTTCTTGAGTTCGGCAAAAAGGCGGGCATCGTCACCCTCCGCATTATACGCTGCCCGCGGACAGTTGACCGAGACCACCTGCCATGACCCCATGGAGAAGTGCTTCCCTTCTTCAAAGAAGAGTTTACGGTCGAAATCTGAATCTTCATCCGCAACTGCCGAGAACTGGTACGCGCAGCACTGGTAGCAGGAGATGCCCTTGCCCGCGCCCCGGTAGGCAGGAAGCTGGTTATCGTAGTAGGGTGTACCGAACTTGGATGCCAGTTCAAAGGTCATCAGGTACAGTTCCTGGAAGGTGGGGAGATCAGGATTTTTTTTATTGAACTCCTCGCGCTCAATCATGAAATCCGGTTCAATGCTGATCTCGGGCTTGGGGAAGTTGAAGGGTTTGCCCCAGTAGTCTCCTTCCAGCATCACTTCCATCGTCGCTTTGAAGAGCAGGCGCACCTCGCGCTCAAACTCCCCGTAGGTCCGTTTGGGTGCGGATTTCCCGTCCCATACCTTTCCTTTATACACGCAGGGCTTGTCCTGCCAGAGGGAGGGGACACCCGGCGAGAGCTGGATCGAGGAGAAGACGAGCTGGCCGCCACGGGCAACCATCATCTGCGTCATCTCGTAGACAAACATCTGCACCAGCTGTTTGATCTCCTCGTACGGCATGCCCTCAACAAAGGGCGCAAGGAAGGTTAAGAAATTATAGTAGCCCTGGCCGCCAGCAAAATTTGTCTGGGCTGAACCCAGTGCCTTGACCGCGTGGAGGATGGCTACCTCCGCACGCTTTGCCGGACCCGCAACAGACGCTTTCGTACCGGTACCATCCGGCATCAGCCCGTAGTAAAAGAAATAGCGCAGGTCCCAGTCCTGGCAGAACGGGCGCGTGCCAAAGTATTCGAGATCATGGATGTGCATCTCGCCCGAGAGGTGGTAGTCAGCAAGTGCGGGCGGCAGCTGGAGCAGGTACTGTTCCTTTGAAATTTTATCCGCCTTTTTCTTGTGACTGGTCTCGGCATTTTCCTGGAGATTCGCATTGTCGTGCGCTTCAAATCCCATGCCCACGTCAATCATGTGGGCATCGTAGACCGGGGTACCGACACGGGTCGAAACATTCCGGTACTGTATCATGCCCTTTTCGAGCAGGGTGATATTCACGATCTCACGGATGAGGGGGCCAGAGAGGGACTTGAGTCCCATGCTCTTTATCTTGTTCTCCACATCCCGGGTAATCTCCTGCGCGGTCGCCTCGTCAGCACCTTTGTAGCCATAAAAGGTCTCGACAAGTTTGGTCTCTTCTACGAGCTGGCGGACGATCCGGTTTCGGTCCCACTCAACGATATGCCCATCGCTCGTCCGCACCGGGGGGAGTGTCGGGGCATACGCGCCGAAGATAGTCTGCTGGCGGGTTTCATTATGGGCCATCATTCACCCGCGATCAGCTTGGTTATCTGTGCGCCATCCAGTTTACTGGAAGGAAAGAGATCCGCAGAGGTATAGAAGTCCTCATTTTTCTGCAGGACGGGAGCTTCTGAGACAAAGACCCCGTTCAGCCGCAGCTCGGTGAGTGATTCCGCAGTTGAAAGATCGCGTTCAGTGAATGCATAACCGCCCTTTTTTAAAAACCCTTTTAAGAGGTCGCAGTTCGGGCAAAATTCAAGCGTATATACAATCAATTGCGGATTTTCTGCCATCAAAAATACCCTCACTCTGTGATCTATCAATTAGGCATTATGTGAATAAAAAAATCATGGTTCATGCACACAGATTTTTCCAAACCTCAAAGAAATCAATACAAAAGCGGATCATAAAAAACGATCACCATTTGTAGAGGAATAGGATAATAGTACCATCAATGGTACGGGCATTTGTTGCACTCGAACTTTCCTCAGAGATACGGGAGCAGCTGACGACAGCGCAGGATATACTGCGCGGGAGCCGGGCGCGCCTCACGTTTGTGGAACCCGCACTCATCCATATCACGGCCAAATTTTTAGGTGAGGTTGCAGACGAGAAGATCCCTGCAGTTATGGATGCACTTCGCACCGTTCAGGTTGCTCCCTTTGAAGTTACGGCACGCAAAATTACCGTAAATAACCCGTCACGCCCGCACACCGTCTGGTGCACCATCGATGATGCCGGAGGATCCGGGCAGGTTTTCCAGCGTATCGAAGATGCACTATTGCCCCTGGGATTTACCCGCGAAACCCGTACGTTTACTCCCCATGCCACCGTGGCACGGGTCAAATCTCCCGATCCATCGCTCTTTGCAGCGATCAGCCAGCTCGGCCACAGGGAATACGGGAGCTGCACGATCAACGGTCTGAAATTAAAAAAGAGCACCCTGACACCACAGGGACCGGTCTATGAAGTGCTGCTGGAGGTACCATGGTAGCCCGGCTGCCCTTCGAAGAGGCTGTGCTTGCGACCCTCCGCCCGACTCTTGAGGAGCGCGAGCATGTCTGCGGTATAGCAAAACGCCTGCTTGAGGCAATTGCACAGAGCGGGAAGGCGCAGGGCATGGTGGTGGGATCGATTGCCCGCCATACCTGGTTGAGAGGGGACCGCCACCTTGATGTGTTCATGCTCTTCGATGCCGGACTCTCCCGCGAGCAGCTTGAAGAGGAGGGACTTGCCCTTGCAAGAAAGATTGCATTGGAATTCGCGACATCGTTTCACGAAAAGTACGCCGAACACCCGTATATCAACGCGGTCATTGATGACGTGGATGTGGATCTTGTGCCCTGCTACAATGTGGGCAGTGCAACCAAGATCCAGAGCGCAGTTGATCGTACCCCGTTTCACACGCGCTACATCACCGATAAGATCAATGGCCTGATTGATGACGTGCTCCTGCTCAAGCGGTTCTCAAAAGCCGGGGGTATCTATGGCTCCGACCAGATGACCGAGGGATTTTCCGGGTATCTCTGCGAGCTGCTGGTGCTCTACTATGGGGGGTTCACTCCGCTCCTGCAAGCCACGGCAGCATGGCATCCGCATATGATCGTTGATCCGGAACACCACGCAGCCAAAGAGTTTGATGAACCCCTTATCGTGATCGACCCGGTTGATCCGCGGCGCAATGTAGCAGCGGCAGTTTCCCTTGACCGCATGGTGGAGTTTGTGGAACTTGCCCAGGGATACCTCGATGCACCCTCAGAAAAATATTTTTTGGTACCTGCCCCGCAAACGATCACACAAGAAGAGCTGGGCAATCTTCTTGCACAGCGTGGCACGGGTCTCTATGCGATTACGTTTGCCACGCCACCCTATATTGAAGAAGTTATTATCCCGCAGCTGAAGCGAAGCATGATTGCGATCGTTGAGCATCTCGAACGGAACGGGTTTGCGGTGCATCACGCCCACTATACGATGGAAGAGAAACGATGCATGTTCCTCATGGAACTGCTGGTCACCGAGCTCCCGAACGTCCGCATACACAACGGACCGCCGCTCTGGAACCGGACCAATGCGGAAAAGTTCCGGGAAAAGCATGTCGTTTCACCCTTACCGGGCCCCTATATCAATGAAGGGAAATATGAGATGGAAGTGCCCCGTGAATTTACCCGGGTTGATATGCTGCTCAAATCCGATACCCTGCTCCAGGTGAGGTTAGGAAAGCATGTGCGGCAGGTGCTTGCAAACGGCTGGGAACTCTATGAGGGAATAAAATGCTGGCATGAGGAGTTTGCTCCGTTCATTGCGGGATTTTTTGACCGGTGCTCTCCACTGGTGCGGGTCAAACGACCATAAAAAAATCAGATACTTTCGTTATCCGACTGCCCAGTTCTGACCCTTATGGATTCTTCTACCGGGATCACAAAGATCTGTCCATCCCCGAGTTTTCCCGTAAATGCTGCTGACTTCAGCGTATCGATCACCTGATCTACTGCTTCATCAGCGACAACCAACTCGAGTTTCATCTTGGGGAGGAACTCTACTACATATTCAGCCCCCCGGTATTCCTGCCTGACACCCCGCTGGAGTCCTCTCCCTTCAACTTCAGTCACGGTCATTGATCCGTAGCCGACAGCATCCAGTGCGGCTTTCACTTCTTCAAATTTTTCCCGCCATATCATCGCTTCGATCATTTTCATGGGGATGTTCCTCTACAGACTTTGCAGATCCTAAATAATGATAGACAGTACAGCTAAAAAAAGGGATGGGAATGGAATATTAAAAAAGATGAATTATTTTCGATTTTTTTTGTCTACGTATGAGAAAGCCGGTATTGTTCTCTTGGCACAATAATTTCAAACCTGACCCCTTTCTCCGGTTCTCCGGTCTCATCAATCTTCATACCGTAGATATCAAGAATGTCGTGAATAAAGTAGAGATGAAACTCGGTCATCTTGCCAAAACTCCTGGTGAACAGGTCATTTCTCTTATTTTCAGCAATTCCTACACCGTTGTCCTGGTACCAATGTACATCCGGTAACCTTATTTTAGATATCATGCCACGCGACAATGTTCATCGGGTTCAGTTTTTGGTTTGCGATCAGCAGGGCCGGCTCCTGTTTCTTGCGATCGGAGATGTCCCTGATGATCATGCTCGTTAAGGTATGCCCGTGCCGGTCAGTAAAAAAATTAGTAGAGATCTCCCCCAAATTGACCGCCGTCTTATATGACCCGCCCAAGGCTGGGTTTGCAGGGTACTGACTTGGGAGTAAGCACCCGTTTGTCATAATAATCTCGCGGGTTTTTTACCCGTTCGCGCCATGACTCGTACCGCTCCTCCCTGTAGGGCTGCCATAATCTGGTTCGCCTGAAGGATTACCCCGTGTCGATGACACGATCAAAAAAGGTCGTGAGTTGTGTCATGAGCATAGGGTCCAGCCCCTTCTCCACCGCAAGGAATACTCCTGATATATCCATAAGCCGGAGTTTGTTGGTCACAAAATGAATGAATTTTGAAATATTTGCCGATGAGAGGTAGATCAGCATGGTGCTCACAGAGTCGTACACGATGCATACTTTCTGCCCGGAATGCTCTTTGAGTACTTCAGTGACCGCGATGCCCATGTCGGTGAGATTCGCCGGATTGTTGATATAACGCACGACCCCCGGGATATTTGCGGCACTCCCGATAGAGGTGCGGGTAACTGCATCGATGAATGAGACACTGCCAGGTGAAGCACCGCTCTGGGCATACAATTTTGTCAGAACACTGTAAGGAAAATTTGTAGTAATGACAACCGTATGATAGCCAAGTGTCGATATTTCCTTGATGATCTCAATATTGCACTGACGGCTTGTTCCAAGCGATGCAAGGATCAAAAAGATTTTTTTCTATTCCAGTTCCTTTGGGTCAATAATATCCGGCACTATATCACCCTTCAAGGAATTTCCGGTACGTTTCCGGAATTGATCGGTTCTGTTCAACAATAGCGGTCTGGAATTCCTGGATATTGGCTGCGATCTGGGTGGCATTCCGGGCCTGCCCTTCAAGCACCGTGATTATTTCATCCGGGGTGAGCATTCCCTCCTTCATGAGCTGTGCTGATTCCCGGAGGGTGTTACTGATGATCTCTACCGGCTGCTTCAACCGCATGCTCATCTCGGTCATATAAGCAACCAGAGATTCCTCAGCCTTGCGTTGCTCAGTGATGTCCCTCCCGATGGCAATCTCGTGGTATATTCCGGCAGAACCGATCTGCCGGGTGTTCCAGGATATGATCCGCCGGTCGCGGTTTTTCGTGAGAATCGTGGTCTCAAGATTTTCAAAATAATTCTTTGTTGTGAAAACATCTGCAATTTTCTGCGTAATACTTTTCCGGTAATCCTTGTCAGGATAGAGATCTTTCCAGATCGCGTTACTGCCGATCACGTCCTTTTGTAAATACCCGGTAATGGTTTCTGCCGCATGATTCCATGAAACGACCCGGCCCTTTTCTCCGAGGACAGCTATCATGACAAGAGCATTATCAAGGATACCGGCCTCAATACAGGATTTTTCATCGTGTGTGCTTTCCATCAGAATTCGTCCCCTTTTGACTACCGATAACTATTGATTGTGAATGCTTCCTGTGCTTATATGAATATATAGGGTAATATTCAATGTGGTGAATCCGGATTCCGAACCTAAAAAACGAAACTAATGCCCGCGAAAACCCCTTGAATCGAGGCAAATTTCGCCACCTGGTTAGCCCATCCGTATCTCAGAAACCCTGCTGGAATGCGAATATGAGGCTCGTTTTTCTGACAGGGGTTAAAAAAAAGGGGGAATATGATGGTTGCAGGGAAATTTCGGGATTTTTTTTCCAGGATCTACTTAGTTTCCTGAACAGAGACTTATTTTTTTTGAATTTTTCTTAATTTTAGCCGATGCAAGCTTTTCGATTGCAGCGGTATCGACACCCGGAGTCAGGGTAAGTTTGTGGTTCTGCACGGCACTGTCGACAAACCCTTTGCCCGTGGGTGTGCGGATGATTAAAGTGGTAGTTCCCGCAGGGCTTCCGATCGCACCTGCGGAGATATCGGATAGCACTGCTGTGAGATCGGTGCAGTAGTGGCAGCCTTTGCGGATACAGGTTTCCAGTTCCACGAGCGGCACAATTGTAATGGTGCCGTCGTGTTTGAGCACTTCGAGTTTGCCTTTTACATCCAGTTTTTTGATCTCGTGCGGTTCCACCTTGTAATCGGTGCGGAGTTTTCCCTGGATGAGAGCAGTGTAATCGAATGTCTCGGTGCAGAACAATCCGATAACCAGCCGGATGGCATTTCCATAGGGCATGAGCAGATCGTTATCGCTCTCCCGCATACGTGCAACTGCCTGCACAGCACAGGGAACACCGATAACTGCTATCCTCCTGAACTTGCGTTCTACGACAGCATGCTTGAGGGCAGCGAGAAGCGGTACCCACCAGCTGTAGCGGCTGCCCGCCTGCTGCACCAGGACATCAGATTTTGTGATGATGACTGATGATGGTTTTAAGGTCCAGCGATCTTCCGTGACCGTCACGATTGCATCGATAAGGCCCTGGTCCAGTGCATTGGCAAGAATCGCTGTGACTGCTCCCCCGCTCTGTTTGTGCGGGATTTCAAAGGTGGATTTCGCACAGGCAAGTTCGAGATACTTCCCGAGCGTTTGTGCTGGTTGTTCGCCAATTCGCGGACAAACAGAATAACACGCTCCGCAGCTTACGTTATCGGTTGCCTGTTTGCAGTACCCGTTACTCTTTGGTGTGAGCATCATCTCTCCTTCATCAAAGGAGATGGTATCTGCCGGGCAGACCTCCACGCAGGCACCACACCCTGAGCATATGCCCGTATCCCAGACCTCGCTTTTCAAATCGAGATAATTTTTGAGTGCCATCATCATCACTCCCATGTGTACTTGTTTGCAAACGGCCGTGCACTTGCCGGTGCAATCCGCGTGTATTCAGCAGCCAGCAACGGGGCCGGATCGAGATCAAACTGCTTTGCAAAATCCTCAAGGATCGGTTTGATCATCGCTTTCTGTTCTACGGTTGCCGGGGTCTGTTTTGTACCGACACCAAGATACTGTTCATCCACCGGACCCCGCACAAGGATCTCGCCGCCATGAATACCACTCCCGACACCCCGTTCTGATATCGGAGTCACACCGGTAAGACCTAAGACAATGAGAAGACCGCCGGCCATATATTCGCCAAGGAATGCCCGCGCTGCCCCCCCGATCACCAGGATCGGTCGCTTCTCCATGTATTGTTTCATGTGGATACCGCCACGGTACCCGATATTGTCGCGGACATAGACCTTGCCGCCCCGCATGCTGTGGGCTACGGCGTCACCGGCGCTCCCGTGGATGATGACTTTGCCCTTATCCATGGTATTACCGGGGGCATGGTCCGCGTTGCCGTGAACAATGATAGTCGGACCGCTCATGAACATTGCAAGGTCCCCGCCCGGGACACCGTTTATCGTGATGGTAACATCGTCACCTCTCACGCCGTCACCAATAAAACGCTGGCCCAAAACATTATCGAGGATGATCTCTTTGGCACCCTCGGCAATCGCTGCCCGGATCTTCTGGTTTAACGGGGTGTAGTGGAGCCTGTCTGCATCAATGCGTACCGTAGTCATAGGTTTACGCCCCCACGGTCTTGACGTCAAGGACTTCCATAAGACCTTCGTCCAGCATATAACCCCGGAGCCGGTCGCGGTTGCCCCGCAGGCTCTCAATGCTGTTGATGCCCGCTGCTCCCATGAGTTCTGCCAGTTCAAGCGTCCAGCCATGAATGAGGTTTTCCACCTGAACGGAATTGGTTTCGGGGTCGAGTCTCCGGACCAGTTCGGGTTTTTGGGTGGCGATACCCCACGCACAGTTGCCCCGGTAACAGGTACCACAGACCCGGCAACCCATGGCAACCAGTGCTGATGTGCCGATGTAGACTGCATCAGCACCGAGACAGATGATCTTCGCTACATCAGCGCTCTCGCGGATACCGCCGCTTGCGATGATGGACACTTTGTGCCGGATACCCTGCTGGCGGAGTTTTGCATCAACGCTGGCAACTGCGGCTTCAATCGGAATACCCACGTTATCCCGGAAGACCCGGGGGGCTGCACCGGTTCCGCCACGGAAGCCGTCAATGACTACGGCATCTGCAGATGATCGTGCGATACCTGCAGCAATTGCAGCCGAATTGTGGACTGCGGCGATTTTTACAAAGACCGGTTTTTTCCATCCCGTTGCTTCTTTCAGACCACGTACCAGTTGTTTGAGATCCTCGATACTGTAGATATCGTGGTGCGGGGCGGGGCTGATCGCGTCGCTTCCTTCCGGGATCATCCGGGTGCAGGAGACATCAGCGCAGACTTTCTCGCCCGGCAGGTGCCCTCCTATGCCCGGTTTTGCGCCCTGGCCGATCTTAATCTCTATTGCTGCCCCGCGTTCGAGGTAGTTGATATCCACGCCAAACCGGCCCGATGCCACCTGGACAATCATATTTTTCTGGTATGGGTAGAGGGACTCGTGAAGACCGCCTTCTCCGGTTCCCATGAAGGTGCCTACCCGGCTCACGGCTTTTGCGAGCGCAGTCTGGGCATTCAGGCTGATGGCACCATAGCTCATGTGCCCAATCATGATGGGCGTCTCGATCTGGAGGTTGGGGGTGAGTTTTGTTATGAGTTCGACATCGCCATCCGGGAGCTGCTTTAACGTGAGCTTTGATGGTTTCTTCCCGATATAAGTGCGCAACTCCATGGGTTCGCGCAGGGGATCGATGCTCGGATTGGTTACCTGGCAGGCATCCAGCACCAGCCGGTCAAAGATGACCGGGTAGGGCTTGGCATTTCCCATACCTGCAAGGATTATTTTACCGGTTTTTGCCTGGTTGAATATCGCTTCCCTGACTTCACGGGTCCAGAGAGGGTGGCTCCGGTAATCATTGGGTTTCTCTTCGATCTCGATCGCATCGCGCGGGCAGAAGGCAAGACAGCGGTGGCAGGCTACACAGTTCCGGGAATTTATCTTTATGTCGTCTCCTTCTTTCCTGTACACACCATACGAGCAGTTTTCCACACAGCGTCCGCAGGACATGCAACGGTCAGGATCAATGGATACTTTGAATTTGAAAGGAGTGCTCCCGATACTCATGAGTACACCCTCCCGATCACCGGTTCACCGGCTTTTGGCATGGTGATATTTTCAACATCCGGATCAATCCTGCGGATTGCAGATTCTTCGCTGGAGATGTAAAGGCGATCTCCGGATTCCCCGCTGACAAGGGGGCGGAGCTTGATGCGGTCCGTAAATCCCACCAGTGCATTCTCGTTGGCGACACAGATAGCAAACGGACCATTCATAAGTGCAGGCCCATAGGTGAGACGTATGGCCCGGTTGAGTTCCTGCTCCTTGGGCGGCATCCGGTCAATATCTTCCCAGAACGGTGGGGCAAGTGCCCGCACAGCAAGTTTCTCTGAGAGGCCGTATTTCCGTACAAGCAGATCTACCAGATAGGCGACTACTTCAGTATCGGTGTACATGGTACATTTGTAACCAAAACTCTCAATGTAGCGCCGGTTTGTACCGTAAGATGTGATCTCCCCGTTGTGCACAACGCTCCAGTTTAAGAGATTAAATGGATGCGCTCCACCCCACCAGCCGGAAGTATTGGTCGGGTAACGGTTGTGGGCAAGCCAGAGATATCCCTTGTAATCCTCGATCCGGTAAAAATTTGCCACATCTTCAGGCCATCCGGCTGCTTTGAAAACCCCTAAGTTCTTTCCCGAAGAGAAGATCAGGGCACCGTTCTTTTCCGCGTTTACCTTCATGACCAGGTGGGTGACGATATCTTCATCGGGTGTGGTACTTTTGGGCATCAGGCTGCGGTCAGGACGGAAGAAATATCTCCAGGGGGTATGAACTTTCCGGATATTGGACTGTTCATAGGTCTTGATCTGCTCATCGTGGACAATGGTTCCCCATTTCTCAAGAAGGGTATCAAGAGCAGCCTTATTCTCACGGATATTGTCAAAGAATACATGCAGGGCATAGTAGTCCTTGTAATCAGGGTATATCCCATATGCGACATAACCGGCACCCTCGCCACTTCCCCGCTCATCCATCATAGCGAGCGAATCCCTGATCTTCCCTCCATCCATGAGCTGGCGGTTCCTGTCAATTACACCAATTATACCACACATATTATCACAGAGAACAATGATCCATTATACTAAGCATTTCTTGAAATTGAATGTGAGCATTCGCTCAATAATGTAAGTGAAATAAATATAAATACGATTGGGTGGAATCTTTCTTCCATTATGTCAGCAGACGTAACGAAGATGCTCAAGAAAATTGAGGCGGACAAAGTCAAATTCATCCGTCTCCAGTTCACGGATATCCAGGGGATGCCAAAAAACGTTGCTATCCCCTCCATCCAGGCTGAGAAAGCCCTGACGGAAGGAATCTGGTTTGATGGATCCTCAGTTGAAGGATTTGCGCGGATCGAAGAATCCGATATGATCTTAAAGCCTGATATGGCAACCTATGCAGTCCTCCCGTGGAGACCCCAGGAAGGAAAGGTCGCCCGCTTTATCTGCGATGTCCAGACATACGGTAACAAGCCCTTTGAAGGGGACCCCCGTTATGTGCTGCGCAAAACAATGGCTGAAGCAGCAAAGATGGGATATACCTTCAATACCGGCCCTGAACTTGAATTTTTCCTGTTCAAGATGTACGATGGTATGCCCACAACAGAGTTTGAGGACCATGGAGCATATTTCGATCTTGCACCGACAGACTCAGCAGAAGATGTCCGGCGCGATGTCGTCCTTGCGCTGAGCGATATGGGATTCGAGATTGAAGCATCCCACCACGAAGTCGCTGACAGCCAGCATGAGATCGACTTTAAGTACGGCGATGCCCTCACCACTGCAGACCGCGTCATCACATTCAAGTTTGCAACCAAGTCGATTGCCCTGCAGTACGGTCTTCATGCTTCGTTCATGGCAAAGCCAATTGGCGGTATCAATGGCAGCGGTATGCACACCCATGGATCGCTCTCAAAGAACGGCAAGAATGCATTCTTTGATGCAAATGCCGAACTGCAGCTCTCGGACACCTGCCTCTATTACATTGGCGGTCTCCTGAAGCATGCAAAGGCAATCACCCGGGTGGCGAATCCGACGATCAACTCCTACAAGCGCCTGGTCCCCGGATATGAAGCCCCCTGCTACCTCGCCTGGAGTGCGGCCAACCGCTCTGCCCTTGTCCGCGTTCCCGCTGCCCGTGGGAACAGCACCCGTGCCGAGTTCCGCAGCCCCGACCCGATGTGCAACCCGTATCTCACCTTTGCCTGCATGCTTGCAGCAGGTCTTGATGGTGTCAAGAACAAGATCATGCCACCGGAATCAACGAACACCAACATCTATCACCTCAATGCGAAAGACCGCAAGAGGCTGAAGGTCGAAATGCTGCCCGCAAGTCTCGCTGAAGCAAATGCAGCGCTCCTTAAAGATGAGATCATCTGCAAAACTCTCGGCGATCATGTAGTGGAAAACCTTACCCGCATCGCAGAGATGGAAACGGATGCCTTCCGGCTTGCAGTTCACCCGTGGGAACTGGACAGGTACCTGGCAACATACTAATTTTTTTTGGATCTCAAAAATTAAATTTAAATAAGTAGGAATGAAATTTCCTTCTAACAATTGTACAGATCTGACTAACCGAAAAAAGCGGGATTGTGAATCAGAGATTCAGTCAGAAGCCTGTCAACCGGACTTAAAATCCGGCATGGGTATCTGGCAAAAGCCGCGTTCCTGATTCTCTCATAAACGGGAAATGATTTAAGAATCAGACCTTGCCAATGCAAAATTAATTTAAAGTGAACGAAAATGGCAATTGATACTGGAGCAACGGCATGGATCCTCGCCTCAACGGCTCTCGTCATGATCATGACGCCGGCGGTAGGATTCTTCGATGGGGGGCTCGTGCGCAGGAAAAATCTGATCTCCATGATCACCCTGTCGTTCGTTGCCTTTGCCCTCGTGAGTATCCAGTGGGTACTGATAGGGTACTCACTGGCGTTTTGAAATGATCAGGCCAACACCCTTAACAGGTTTATCGGCAATCTGCAATACCTCGGGCTTAACAATGTGGGAATGGACCCCGGCCCTTACAGTCCCGCAATTCCCGGACTGCTGTACATGGTTTTCCAGCGGGTCTTTGCGACCGTGACGATGGCAATCGTTACCTCAGGTATCGCAGAACGTGTCAAGTTCAGCGCGTACCTCGTGTTCGCACTCCTCTGGACAACGATCGTGTACGATCCTCTGGCCCACTGGGTGTGGGGCGGAGGCTGGGCTGCACAGTTCGGTTCACTCGATTTTGCCGGGGGAACGGTCGTTCACATCAGCTCAGGATTTGCAGCACTTGCTCTGGCACTGGTCATAGGAAAACGGGTCGGATTTGGCACGTATTCTATGGAACCCACCACCATTCCGTTAACACTCCTTGGTGCAGCCCTTCTCTGGTTCGGCTGGTTCGGGTTTAACGCAGGAAGTGCACTCGGAGCTAATGGTCTTGCAGCCCAAGCATTTGTAACCACAAACACTGCAGCAGCGGCTGGCCTTGTCGCAATCACGCCGGCAGCCGGGTATGTGACCCCGATGGCTGCACTCCTCATAGGAGCGGTTGGTGGGATAATCTGCTACGGGATGCTGCTCTTCCGCCTCAGGAAAGGTCGCGATGAGAGCCTTGATGCATGGGCAATCCATGGGATAGGTGGCCTCTGGGGGCACTTGCAACGGGTATTTTCGCGGTGGCACAGCAGTCAACGGGGCCTCGGGTCTGCTTGAGGGGACCGTACACCAGTTCGTTGCCAACGCGACGGGTGCATTCGCGGCGGTCATCTACGCGTTTGTTGTCACCTACATCCTCGCAGTCATTATCGACAAAACGATCGGTCTGCGGGTCACTGAAGAAGAAGAGTATGTCGGTCTTGACATCTCCCAGCACGGGGAGCGTTGCTGATAGGGAGGATGTAGCATGAAAATGATAAAAGCAATCATTAAACCGGAACGATTCGAGTTCGTAAAAAAAGCACTTGAGGATAAAGGCTTCAATGGTATGACTATCACTGAGGTAAAAGGAAGGGGTGAACAGAAGGGTATCACCCTGGAATACCGCGGGGGTCAGATGATCGTTGATCTCCTGCCCAAGATCCAGCTTGAGATTGTTGTCCGGGACACTGATGTGGATAATCTCATCACCACCCTTACTGATTCAGCACGGACCGGAAAGATCGGGGATGGCAAGATCTTTGTCATTCCGGTTGAGAAATCGATCAGGATCCGTACCGGAGAAACAGAAACATAAGGAAAACCAGAATCGGGTCAACTATCTCTTTCCTCTGGCAGGGGCATATCCCCCTCTTTTTTTTATTAGCCTTGTGAGAAATACCTGGTGCGGCAATATCTCCATAAACCAGAATGATCCTAGGATGAAATAAAAAAAATTATTGAAAATCCAGCAGGACACGTAATTTCATTTCTATGTGGGGAGAAATCGGGTAATGAGACGGGATTGTCAAAGTTCCAGTGTCCTGCTGTATTGCTTCTTTAAGATCACTCCGGATATGCTGTGTTTCTCATGATCCACTACTTCATGGAAGAATATCTTTCCACCCCCAGATACTATCTGGCACAGGGAAGCAGTGCCCTTTACAGGTCTGGATATAATAATACGAAGAACCAATAAGCGAAGGCTGGCATTCCTGCAACTATTCAGGGATTGCTTCATATTCAGGTTCCGATGCATCCGGCAGGATATACCGCGGCACGGGATTCACACCATTGATTTTTTTTGCGTTCGGCATTTTTTATTACCTCAATTTCTTTTAATATCATCTTTGGCCAGTACGTTTGATACCTGTCTGAGGAACGATGGAAATGTCTTCCCAGCATATAAATAAATAATTGTTATAAAATAAAACTATATCATGCGCACAGAGCAGATTGTTATTTAGTATAATGGCGGAGACTTAATACTGCAATTATGATCCCGTGGCTGAATTCCAATTTTAAAAATTTCAAGCCGAATGCTAAAATCGCCCTCAACGCCACGCGGCACATGAATAAAGTCGAACGGAAAAAATTATTCTCCCCGGACATTGAACCAATGCGGACCGCAGAGGGACGCTGGTTCGAAGCAATTGTGTACGAGATGTTTTTAGAGATCTCCAAAAACTCAGACCGGATAAAATATCTCGCAATGAAAGGTGCTGATGCCCCCCAGCAGCGTGAGGGCGTCCAGCTCGGCCAGAACGGTATTTTTTATTCTAAATATGGAGACATCACGGCCAGAGGAAACGGTCAGGATCTTGCAGAGTTTGACCTGCTTCTTGTCGACTCGGATAACCATATTGCATTTGCTGAAGTGGTTACATCACCAGCCGATTTAAAAGAGTTTGAAGCAGAGATTGAATTTAAGAAAAAACTTCTTGGTTACCTCTATAACCAGAAGATTACCCCATTCCTTTTAGTCTCCTCGTTTGATCTTTCCAACTATTCGGTTGTCAAACGGCTGGCGAAGGACAAGACGAATGCAATTATCCACACCAGTTCGTGCGAGCAGATCAAATCGCTGGTGAAACATTACCGCCCCCGCATCCTCTATAACAATCCAGATAACCACCCAAAACTGATTCGGGCAACTGATATTCCTACAAAAAATTCGTTTGATTACAAACGGTATCATGATGAAATACGTAATCAGTTTTTTACCGAGATCACAAAAACGAGCGGGCAGAAAAACATGGATATTACAACCCAGACCGGACAGATCGTGAAAAAGGTTCTGTATGGCGGATTATTCCCCCCGGCAATAAAATCCCTCTGTGATGTTTATGGACTTTCGGTGAAAGGGAAGAAGATCGAATATGCAGAATTTTCAAAATATTATTCGAAAGCGATCGTTGCTACCGATCTTCCCGGATTTGAGCTGATCATTTACCTGCGATCAAAACAGAAGAAAGAGTACCACAAAATGGTACAGGTCAAAGACGGACACTTCAAATTCGAACGACCGACACCGCCCAAAGTAGGATTTTTTCTCTGGTTAGAAGCGATTCAACCCTCTCTCGGTACGAGAATTACCCTTAAGGTACTTGATACTTTTTCATTAACTGAACAATCGCGTAAATAAGCACGATTGGATAAATAAAAAAATGTCAGGGATAATTCCCGGAGCATACATTAACGATTTTTTTGTGTCCGTTTTAGTCGAGCAGAGCACCCATCGCTTCGTCATACCGTGCGGACATGACGTACTCGATACCTGAGACACCGGCTGCTTCCTCAGTCAGAGCCATCAAATCATCGCGGGTGATGGCCGAGAGATTGAAATTCCTGCTGCCTGCCATGAGTTGCTGGAGACCGGTACGGAACTTGGATGCATAGGTGTAGAGACCAACAGCACCCATAGGGATCTCCTTCATACGTGAACCGTATTTTTCCTTGAGTTCTTCGTAGCAGACAAAGATCTCTTCAGCACTGTTACCGTACTTGGAGACAGACTTCGGCAGGTCGCCCCCTTTAATCCACTTTTCGATGTTTTTGCCGACCATTCCGGGGATCATAAGGCCACGGCCCATGCAGACCGCCTTGAAGTACGGACTGCCCATAGCGAGTGCCTTGAAGACGCCGGGTTCGTCGGAAAAACCGCCTGCCATAGCAAGGTCCGGTACGCGGTAGCCCTTCTTCTCGAGCTTTGTGGCAAACTCGTAGGTGAGTGCCTGCAGGTAGAACGTCGGGGTACCCCATTCGTTCATCATTGGCCACGGGCTCATACCAGTTCCACCGGGTGCTCCATCAATGGTCAGCAGGTCCATTTTTGCTTCTGAACAATAGCGAAGAGCCATAGCGAGTTCGACCATGGAGTACGCACCGGTCTTTAAGGTGACACGCTTGAACCCAATGTCACGGAGTCGGTCAATCTCTGAAAGAAACCCTTCCTTGGTGACAAAGCCAAGGCGTGAGTGGCGCTCGAATTCTTTGATTGCACCGGCCTTGAAGGCTGCCTGGTTCTCCTTGAGAGTCGGGTCGGGCAGGACAATGTAACCGCGCTTCTTGAGTTCGATAGCACGCTCAAGGGATTTGACCTTAATCTCGCCACCGATGCACTTTGCACCTTGTCCCCACTTGAGTTCGATGGTGTCGAGGTTGTGTTTGCTTGCAACATACTCTGCGACACCCAGCCGGGTGTCCTCGACATTCATCTGGACGAGAATTTCTCCGTATTTGTTGTGGAATTTTTTGTACGTGTTGATACGGCGGTCCATCTCGGGTGATTCCTTAACTTTGTGATTGCTATCAAGTTTAAGACCCGGGTCGATACCGCAGACGTTCTCACCGCAGACAAGGGTGATACCGGAGATTGCCGCACCGACTGCGAAGTGCTCCCAGTTTACCCGTGCGATTTCAGTGGAGCCGAGTGCACCGGTAAAGATCGGGACTTTCATTCTGACTTTATTGTCCCAGCCATACTCGGTCTCGGTATCCACGGCTGAGAAGACCGCTGAGTCCGGACCGATCTCGGTTCCTTCGGGAAGTCCCTTTGCACCGACGGCATAGCCCTGGATATTAAGATGGGAATAATCGATCGGGTAGTTCTTGTCAGCACCAGCGGTGATCTCCCCAAACGGACCTGGGTAGAGAACTTCCCTGCCCCTGAACGATGATAACCAGATCTCACAGCTGCCTTTGCATCCATCCATGCACCGGGTACAGATACCTGAACACGGAGCGACATCCCGTGAACGGTTCACCGTCCCGGTAGCTTCATTCGCATTTGGCTGTCTAAGATTCATGAATACACTTCCATTTAAATAACGGAAACTTCCCTGTGAAAACACGATAGGGAACGTTTGAGCGAATACTTATCTCAAACTAATTTTGTTTAAAATCTGTTCGCTAATAAGCGCTTGCTTTCCACCATCTTTTAACTTTTACGGTTTTGATCGCTGGTGGCAACAGATTTCCACCCATTTTTTACATAAAATGCGATCAAAAAATGCAAAAAATTTAAAAAAACCTGAAAAATCAAAAAAATGAAAATCTCATATCTTGATCATATCATAAGCGCGGTTGCCCATGCCGATCTCTTCAGCGTACCGGATCTGGCGGAACCCATCCGTCTGGGCATGGACACCTTTGAATTTGTCCTCGCCAATGTGATGGTGGGCAGTCAGGAGCGAGTCAGGATATCTCTGCTGCTGGTTTACCAGATCAAAACTTGCTGCATCAATGGCTACCGGATCGAGAGAGGCAAGGATTCCGATATCCGAAACAATCGGGGCATCACTGTAATGGAAGCAATCGCAATCGGGAGTGATGCGGATTAAGAAGTTTATGAACCCGATCTTCCTCTCTTTTCCTTTCGTGGCACCGTATGCGTATTCGACCATCCGTTCCATAAATTCCGGAATTTCGGTCACCCAGTCGATGTCGATCGCATGTTCCGGGCATGCATACACTCAAAACAACCAATGCAGAGTGCCTGATCGATCACCGATTTGGAATTTTCAATACTGATAGCTGATTTCGGGTAGACATCCGTACACGAACCGCACCCGGTACATTTTTCGGCTATCGAAAACGGGCGGGCATTGTGCTGGGCACGTTTACCTTCAGGTGGCGCACAACCCATTGCGAGATTCTTGAGCGCTCCGCCAAAGCCGGATACGATATGCCCCTTGAAATGACTCAGGACAATCATGCTGTCTGCTGCGGCAATATCTCCGGTAATGCTGACCGTGCTGAAATGTTTTTTATCGATCTGGACCCGGGCAACGTTTTTGCCTGACAGACCGTCCGCTATAATAATAGGAGCTCCGCAAACGGCATAATCGAACCCATGCAGAATGGCAGTTGTGATATGCTCCACTGCATTTGACCTGCTCCCGAGATAGAGTGTGTTGGTATCGGTCAGGAACGGCAAAGCCCTGCATTCTTTTACTTTTTCCACAACCTGCCGTATATAGACCGGGCTGATAAACCCGTCATTCCCAATCTCCCCGAAATGGAGTTTGAGTGCAGTCTTGTCATGGGGTGCAATGAGTTCTGAGAATCCCGCACGCTCAAAGAGCCTGCGCACTTTTGTCGTTGTGCACTCCTGATCGGAACTCGCCCTAATGCTTGCAAAATAGACCGGACTTTTCATACGGGTTCTCCACCGTGTTGAGGTTAACACCTGAAAAGAGAATAATCCATCGGTGGCAATCAGACAAGGGTATTGAAGTTCCGGACCTTCTTCCGGGCAGTGCCATATCGGATAAGATCGCTTGAACTTTCATAATACTGGCGGGTGAGTTCCCCCTTTCCCAGTTGCTTCATGCAGCTCCCAAGACTGTTCCAGGCTTCGGCCTGGTTCGGGTTTATCTCAAGAACTTTGTTGTATGCCCTGACCGCAGCTTCGATGGCGTTTTTCTGCCCTCGCAGGATGCCGATCTTCTTGAGCATCTCAGCACGAGTGAACAACAGCTCTTCATCTGCGGGCATCAACTCAACAGCCTTATCAAAATCCCTGAGCGCTTCTTCATCTTTCCCGAGCTCGCGCAGGCATACTCCGCGATCGTGCCAAGCATACGCCATGGTTGGATCAGACTCAATCGCACGATCAAACCAGGGGATTGACTCTGCATTTTTTCCTTCGCGGAAGTACAAACAAAGCCCCTCTTTATGGCTGGATTTGGCCTTTCCGAGAAGTGTATCGAACATACCTCCCTTTGCCGGAGCGGATGGAAGAGCATTTGCATTCTCATTAGCAGAGTGTGTTGTCTGGCGCAGGAGTTCGGGTCCAAGCTCATCCGTGATAAAGATTCCATAAACAAAAAATAAAAAAAGGAAATGAACGAATAAATTACCTGCCGACTTTCTTCGTTTCGGACTTGATATCAAGAATTATCTCAAGTTCGAGAGATTTACCATACGCTTCCTGTGCTTCATCACTTCTTCCCAGTTCGTCGAGGCAGACTCCTTTGAGGTACCAGGCAGACACATCGTTTCCGTTTAAGGATGAAGCCCGTGTGCTGGCAAGCAGGGCATCTTCGTACCGTTCGAGATTATAGAGCGCAAGACTTTTCTTGGTCCATGCATCAGAATAGTGCGGGTTAAGCGCCAGGGCTTTTTCACAGTCAGAGAGTGCTTCGCTGCTTTTGCCGGTGTCAACAAGAAGGGATGCCCTGCGGTACCAGCCTTCGGGACTGTTCGGATTGAGGGATAGTGCTTTGTTATAGTGCGCGGGTGCTTCCTTGTATTTGGTCCTTCTCGCATAGGACTGCCCTTTTTTTAACAATTCAACTGCTTCTTTTGCGGTCATGAATCCCTCCATGAATCCGTTACCAGATCCCCGAAGATTTTTTTCACGGCATCTTTTTCGTACATCTCATTTTTTTCATGTGCTTCGAGCAGGTGCTGGGGAGTATCCCAGATGTACCAGTCTTTCATGGTCATATACGAGAGAAGGTGATTGGACAGGTTAACCCCGATTTTATAGAGATCATAGTAGTAATCGAGCGTGGGTTCTCCATTCCAGTTAACCAGGGACAGGGGCTTGTCGATAATCTCCAGCATGTTATCCCCAAAAACCTTGGATTGGTACCAGGCAGTATGAGTCCACCGGGTAGTGAGCATTTCCTTTACCTCAAGGTGATTGAAATTTTTTGCTCTGTAGAAATGATTTCCTCACGAAGAAAAACCGAGTGAAAAACAACCGAAAGATCTAAGGTATGGTGTCTCCTTACAATGTTAT
>JBAZRZ010000033.1:0-23211 GCA_041662685.1 Methanoregula sp. | reverse complement strand
AAAGAAGATACGGGGCTGACCTGAAATCCCGTATATATCAGATCCAGATGAAGGAAATCTCATGTAAGAGCATTCTCGCGAACCTTGACAGGTTCATACAATTTGTTTGGAGCAAGGTTTTCTACAGAGCAAAAATTTTGACCCTCTACAAGACGGATAAATATGAGTTCCAGCGTCCGGTTCTCTGCTTCGGGCGACTTGAAACTGATCGTAATAATAGGTTCGCGTAATTTATTGACTCCCGATATTGCCAAGCGGATATCTGCAAAGGGGATATCTTCATGGATGCGACCCGTTTCGCTCTCAGCAAGGATGAGGCGCCTGTCGGTAAGTAATGCTTCGTGTCGGATACCATCGATAATAATCGTCTGCGTCGTTAGAATGATCGCTTCATCGCTGTTCAGGTTAAGGTTGTCCATGGCACTACATGTAACTATAAATCCGAACTATAAAAACCAATTCGGAATTTCTGATAAACTCTCACTATTTCAAATAGATTTCCGGTAGCTGCGACAACCGGGCTGGCTGATATAAGGGTGACCAACCTGAGTCGTCAGTATGTTATGTTAACAAATGGATACCCCATAAGGCCGTCGGTACTAAAAATTTCACCCTTATACGTACAGACAATTATTCGCTTGCAGTGCCGGGTTTACGTATCCCCGTATTCCGGCTCACCAGCACATTGTACGCATCATGCTTCGGGTTGTGGTGCACAAGCACGCTCTCAATCTCGAGGGTTGTCCCGTACGGTGCAGAAACAATGGCCTCGTTCTCCGGAGTTACGTGATAGGCTGGCACCACTGCATACACCGGTGTGTCTGCTGTCCCGTCGCAGAGTTTGAACACCATCGTCTTGGCATCGCCCAGATTTCCTGACATCTTGGCTGCAATAAGATTGATCCGCTTTTCCACGTGGCGGCGGATCTGGGACAACCGCAGGACGCGGGAGCCGGTAGGCACCCGGTAGGTATCCCGGACTTTTCCGTCCTTCCTGAGCACCACATAAGTGTACTTGATATCGATGTTGAGATACCGGAACGGCTCGTCACCGGATGCAAGTACCCCCATCAGCCGGGTGGGCTGGATGTTCCGGTTTGTGTGAAAACTCCAGCACCGGTCCGGTGTGCAGTTTGTACCCCAGATAAATGAACACGGGCTGTGAATGGTGAGCCCACGTTTCTTTAACGCAAGGGAGAGTAGCCGCAGTTGTGCGGAGTTGGTCTCTTCAGCGGGTTCTATAATGAGGATCGTGCCATCCGGTGCAAGCCGCCCGGCCAGTTTCAGGACGAGATCCGCCCGCTGGTCAAGTGATACATCGCTGATCTCGTTGAGCACATTCGAAAAGATCATCAGGTCGATCTGCTGGGGGATTTTTGCAGGATCGAGAGTGGTGAGATCCGCCTTTATCGGGGGCTTGATACTGACATTTGCCCCTTTCTGTGTGCACTGCTCCCGCAGGTACATGAACGCCTCGATATGCTCTTCCGAACGTTCCACCGAGTACACCGTTGCCGTTGCACCATCAAGCCGGGAATAAAAATCAGCAATCGCAAGCGGCACGACTCCCGGCCCGGTACCGGCATCCAGCACAGTCATTGAATTTTTCAGCAGCCCGTCACGGGCAAGCATAGCGAGGATGTGCTGGGTCTGCACATAGTAGACCGGGAAATGGTACGCGAGATACCCAAGCACATGGTATGCCTTGGTGTACTGGAGCGATCGCTGGTGCGTTGGCTTCCAGTAATCCGATTTCTGGGCTACAATTGCCCTGCGGAGTCGTTCGAGGATCGCGGGAACGGTCAGCTCCTTTCCCACTTTTTTGGGGATGTACTGCTCAATTGCAGTTTCCAGAGCCAGGGGAAGACGACGAGTCGCAAAAAATGTGTCCTGCCTCTCCAGCTCTGCCGGATTTAAGGTATACTGCTCTGCCGGAACCCTCCGTGAAATTTCATAGTCTTCCCCAACCTTCTTTGCCACAAGGTTCCGTTCGTCTAACAGGGGGGTGATGAGGGTGAGCAGTTTTTCAACCGGGTGTTTTTTTTCCAGGTACGGCACGATCTCCGAGAGTAAAAAGACCGGTTTTTTACCGGCCACGTATTTCATGGTGGAGATGAGCTGTTTATCGGTCATTGTTGCCGGTTACTTGGCGATAGACCCTATTACATCTTTTGTGTATCCCGGTAATCCGGATGCTCAGCACAGATCGGCCGTTGCACCTGAACCACAGGAATGACCCGCCGTTCTTTGCCTTTGCCTGACTGTACGATGAATGGCACGATCCCGCAGGAACGGTACTTGCCACGTATACGATCATCACGACCGAGCCCAATGCCCTGGTGGCAACCGTCAACAACCGGATGCCCGTGATTGTTTCCCCGGATCACGAAGAATTGTGGCTTGCCGGTGAGCAACCGGATGTCGGGCAGTTAATGGAGATGCTCACACCTTACCCTGCTGAAAAGATGGCCATGCATCCGGTCTCCCCGTTCGTGAATTCCCCGTAAGCAGATGACGAACGGGTGGTACGACAAGTGGTTTCATTAAACGGGGAGTATACACAATAAACGAGGAATCAGATGCCCGATCACTGTCCCGGAGCGGCAAACCTGCGTACCCCTACGCTCGCGATCAAAAAGTGCCCGCAGTGCGGAGAGGACGTGGAACTGTTCTCAAACGACATCTCTGTAAAATGCAAATGCGGGTTTGTGGTCTACAATGATATCGAATCGTGCATCCAGTGGTGCAACCACGCAAAGGAATGTGTCGGCGAGGAGATGTACAATAAACTCATGGCACGAAAAAAACAGGTGTAGCCGGCGGGATTACCCCACGCTTTCAAAAAAGACCGGCCAGAACGGGTCCTGTGCGGGTATCGCGAAAGGGACTGTCGTGCCATCCCGGCGTTTCAGGGTCCGTATCGATGGATCGGCAGTCACGGTCCCGATCACCGATGAGCGGATACCGGCCTGTGCAAGCGCTCCGATAATCTTCCCTGAACTTGCCGGGTCAGCCGTAATAATGAGCGCCCCTTCGGCAATGGCGGCTACGGGATCGATTTCAAACATCTCACAGACCATCCGCACTTCCTCCGGGTACACAAAACGGGACTCATCGATAACCATCCCGACACCGCTTGCCTCGGCAACCTCGAAGAGACCCTCGATCACTCCGCCCTCGGTTGCATCGTGCATTGCAGTGACTCCACCCGCTGCCATTGCCGTGAGGGCATCCTCAACCACGGTCATCTGCCGGCAGAGTGTCTGTGCCTTCCGGATCAACTCTTCCGGGTATTTCTTCTGCAAGTCCGCTTCGCGCATGACAGAGAGGATGCCGGCAGTTTCTATAGCCGGTCCTTTTGTCAGTATCACGTCGTTGCCCGGCCGTGCTCCCGCGGGCGTTATATATGCATCCTTTTTTGCAATGGCAAAGACCGTAATTCCCCCGATGTTCGGGGCTGCAAAACCGGGGTAGTATCCCGTATGTCCCCCGACAATGGCGATCCCCAGCTCAACGGCTGTCGTGTGGATCGAATCCACGATGGTCCGGAAATCCGCATCGCTGGTCTCTGGAAGTAGGAGGAGCAAATAGGTCATGTACTGCGGTTTGACACCCATGACTGCCACGTCGCTTGCCCCGATGTGGACACTATACCAGCCGAACATATCGAGCGGCTGTTTCGGGACGGCAATGATCGGGTCTTCGGCAATGATCAGTACGTTCCCGTTACCGATATCCACCACGCCCGCATCGATTCCCGTCATGGGAGGTACAATAACCGACGGGTCTGCTTTCCCGAGGCGATGGAGGAGGAATTCCGAGAACAGTTTGCGATCGATCTTTCCTATTTTTGGTTTACCTGCGGTCATGGTATAATTTTGCGATAGTACAGATTTGTCCGACAATTTCCAGCGGGTCCCGGCCGACAAGGACCGAGACCGGTTCTTTTCCTACCGCACCGGTCTCGTAGAATATCTTCGGTGGCCGGTCTCCTGCTGCCCGCATGGCTTCCTTTACCTTCCAGGGCATGGACGCACCTCCCGCCTCTTTGATCTCTTCCGGTTCGTTTCTCCGGTCGATGACACTGAACGCCCATCCGTTCTTCGTGCAGTACCGCTCAAGCCATCGCGTCAGGTCCGGCGTGTTGGCAAAATCGATTCCTGCCAGTACCGATGGATCTTACTTCCGGTACTCGATGATCAGCCGTGCCATGTGGCTGGACGCACCGAACCTTGGTTTTCCCGCAGCATGGGGCATGCCGCTGACTACCGTGATCCTGCCATCGATCGCGAGTACATCCTCTTGGGTCTTTGCACCATCCCGGGCAAAGACAAGGTTCGATCTCACTTCCGGGATGATCTCTGCACATTCCCGGCAGTGTTCGATCTTGTCGAGTGCGAGAGCCATCTTTCCGTACATGTCTATGAGTTCACTGTCAGTCATGGTCAAAACTCCTGGTTATCAATGGGGGATCAGAGGGCGAGCATCCGCTCGATCGCACCGCGGGCCCGGTCTGCAATCTCTTTTGGCACGATGATGCGGGGACTGAGTGTCTGTAACGCATCCCGCACTTTGGTTAGATCGGTCTTTTTCATGTTCCGGCAGATGGATGCCTGCGACAGCGGGTAACACTGTTTCTTCGGGCATTCTTTTGCCAGCCGGTGCAGGCGACCACTGTCCCGATAATGAACGTCTGTCCGGGCGAGGTGCATACATGGCTAATGATGCCGTAGGTGCTTGCCACGTGATCGGCGAGATCGATCACTTCCGGGCGGCACTCCGGGTGGACGAGCAGCTCCGCACCCGGGTGAGCCTGCCGGGCGGCAGCGACCTGAGCGGGCGTGATCTGGTCGTGCACTATGCAGAACCCTTCCCACGGCAGGACCTCTTTTTTGGTGAACCTGGCTGCGTAACGCCAGAGGTTCCGGTCCGGTACAAAGATCGCGCGGTCCTGTTGTACCGAGTTGACCACTTTTACGGCATTTGACGAGGTGCAGCAGATGTCGCTCTCTGCCTTGACTTCTGCGGTGGTATTGACGTAGCAGACCACGGCTCTATCCGGGTTGCGGGCTTTGGCAAACCGGAGTTCTTCTGCCGAGATCATCTGTGCCATCGGGCAGCAGGCAGCAGGCAGCAGGTGCGGGGAGCAGGTGCGGGGAGCAGGACGGTCTTATCCGGCGAGAGAATAGCCGCGGTTTCGGTCATGAAATCCACCCCGCAGAAAACGATCACTTCGCCTTTCATGGTGGCCGCAGCCCGGGAGAGTTCGAGGGAATCCCCGCAGAGATCGGCGATGTCCTGCACCTCCGGCAGCTGGTAGTTGTGGACAAGGATAATGGCATCCCGCTCTTTCTTCAGGGAGAGGATCTCATCTTTGAGTGAAGTGCCCGGCACGCTTGAAAACGCTCCTGTGTTGTACACATTCGGACCCGGGCGTTAAAAAAACTGATGCGTGGGGGAAATTAATGAACGGGAACGCCCAACTATTCACCAGCTGTAATGAAGATTATCTTTCCCGATTCAACGATAGAGACTATGGCAGGCGAGCCCGTGAGTATCAGCCAGATCCTTGACCGGCGGGGAATCAATCCGTCAGAAGTGATCGTATCCCGGAACGGGAAGCTGGTGCCGGAGGATGCGGTTGCCAGCGGCGATGACGAGATTCGGATTATCCGCATCGCGCACGGGGGATGAATGGGGAAGGTTGATCCGGTGACGGGTGGAGCGGAGCGGTGCGCACTCTGCGGGGAAACGCCGGTCATCCGGTTGCGGGAGCCTGACCGGCATCTCTGCGCCGCTCATCTCATCGCGGACGTTGAGGGGCGGGCTGCCCGGACAATCCGTGAGCGTGAACTCGTAAAGCCGCATGACCGGATCGCGGTAGCGTTCAGTGGTGGCAAGGACAGCACTGCACTCCAGGTGATACTATCCCGGCTCCTCCTTTCGTGGGAAGATGTGAGCCTCGTTGCCATAACTGTGGACGAAGGGATTGCAGGCTACCGCGATGACACGATCCGGGCCGCAGAGGAGGTCACAAAAAAACTCCGCATCGAGCATGTCTGTGTCTCGTTTACCGATCTTATCGGGGATGATCTCGATACCCTTCTGGTCGGGCGCGAGACGCAGGCATGCTCGGTCTGCGGGATCCTGCGCAGGAAGGCACTTTCGGTAGCGGCCCACAAGGCAGGTGCGACCAAAATCGCCACCGGTCATAATCTCGATGATGAGGCACAATCAGTTCTCATGAACACGCTGCGGGGTGACCTGCCCCGCCTTGTCCACACCAGCGATGCGGACTCTTCTGACTGTTTTATCCCCCGGATCAAACCGCTTGCTGATATAGCGGAAAAAGAGATTGCTGCGTACCTGTTTGTCCAGGACCTGTTTCCTTTTCTTCCCGAGTGCCCGTATACCCGTTATGCCCTGAGACTAGAGGTGCGATCCATGCTCTCTGCCATGGAACAGAAGCATCCTGGCACCATGCGGAACCTGATCAGGAGCAAACGGGCGATAGAAAAAAATGTGGATCTGCATGCAATCTCCGACCCCCTGCGCCGCTGCCAAAAGTGCGGAGATCCCTGCAGCGGTGAACTCTGCCAGGTGTGCATGCTCCGGCAATCACTGGGGAAGTGACGGCATACCCTGTACACGCTCGGGATGCGTGTAGATATTCATCTTTGAACTCCGGACAAAACCGATGACGCAGAGGCCGGTCTTTGCGGCGATCTCTATTGCCAGGGTGGTAGTGGCGCCACGGGATATTACGATTGGGATATTTGCGATCAGGCATTTCCGGACCATCTCTGAAGAGATACGCCCGGAACAGATCGCATAGGTCCGGGAAAGATCCACGTTGTTCATCAGGGCATACCCGATCACCCGGTCGAGCGCATTGTGCCGCCCGATATCTTCCGATCGGGCGATCACGCCATCAGTGGATGCGAGTCCCACCACGTGGATGCCGCCCGTCTTATCGTGGAGTTCTGAGTCCAGAATCCCCCGTATCGTGCCGCTGAGGATAGTCGGAGGAATAGTAAAATCGGATTTGATCGATGGCAGTTTTGCGGTGTCGATGAACGATGCACTGCCCCCGCAGCCTGAGAGGATCGTCTTTTTGGGGCCCAGCACCTTGAAGAGGTTTTTTGTGATCACGCTGAGGCGGTTCCTCTCGATCCTGATCGATTCGATCTCGTCAATCCCCTTGATGATCTGTTCCGTGTAGAGATAGCCGGTGATAAAATCTTCCAGTTGCACGGGGCTCATCATCGCAGTCATCGCGTGCCTACCGTTGATGAAGAGGGCATAGGGGATCTCTTCGATCACTTCATGGGAAGCGACTTCAGTTTTCTCTCCGTTAACCCGTATACAGGGAACGTGCCTGAACATGGCCTCTTTTGTGACAGGTCCATCGTTGTGTGCGGTCATTGCTGTTCTTATCCTGTTGTTACCCGGGAGTTAATACTTCGTCCATGCTGCCGGAGCGGTAGCCTTCGAGATCGAGTGTTACATAGGTAAACCCAATCGTTTTGAAGGTTTTTGCCAGCCGGTCCTCCATGGCCAGAAGTTTTGGGACCTCGGCGTTCACCACTTCGATCCGGGCGATGTTCCCGTGCAGCCTGACCCGGCACTGGGAGAACCCGCTGCTGTGGAGGAATGCTTCGGCCTCTTCAATCATGGCCAGTTTTTTATAGTTGATCTCGTCCCCGTACGGGATGCGGGATGAGAGGCAGGCAGCACCCGGCTTATTCCAGAACTTCAGCCCCCTGGCCTGTGCAATCTCCCGTATGTCTGCCTTGGTAATCCCCGCCTCCAAAAACGGGTGGAAGACCCCGTCTTCCGTGCTTGCCAGGAGCCCGGGCCGGTGTTCACCGGTATCAGAGATATTGATGCCATCCGCAATGCAGGCAAAGTGCAGTGCATCCATCCGCCATTTCAGCACTTTGAATGATTTTTTCTTGCACCAGTAACAGCGCTCTGCGGGATTTTTCGCGAACCGTTCGTCGTCCATCACGCGAACGGGCATGATCTCCATCTGAAGGCCGAACTCTTCTGCGATCTGCCGGGCCTCGGCAACCGCTGCACGCGGGACAACCGGGCTGTCGAGCAGTATGCACCGGACCTTGTCGCCCAGCACTTCGGTTGCTAGGATTGCCAGCAGGGCGCTGTCCACGCCCCCGGAGTAGGAGATGAGCATCGATCCCTTCGATGCGATCATCTCTTGGAGTGCCTGCGTCTTTTCTCTTGTATTCATGGATGCTCCGGAATTATCATAATCGATTGAACGGGATGCTAAAGCGGGCTTGAGAATAAAAAATTATGAACCGCACCGCTCAGGGGCAGGCCCGGCACACCCGCCCTCGCCCTCACGGTGCTGTCGGCAGATCCCGCAGATGCGTTCGATAACTTTCGTCTCTTTTTTGTCGATCAGGTCCTGTGCCAGGAGGGCGATTGATTTTTTCACTTCATCTTCAAATTCGATCCTGTACCCGCGTTTCCCGGAAAGATATTGGGAAACTGCGGACGGTGCAATCTCCAGCATTCGCGCAGCCTCAACCTGGGAGACCCCGCACCTGACGAGTTCCACGGTGATTACCGCCCGGATTGCCGGCAGGACATCCCACACTATTTTCTGACAGGGTGCTTCCATGATATCACAACGTTTAAGTTATCCGAGTTGTCACATAATATATTGTATTCACAATTGTGAAGTAAGTCGGGAAACCACAAATATCTTCCGGGTACATGAGCCGGTCACCGGTTCTTTGGGAACAAGGAATGTGGTTTGCTGCACGCACGGGTGGGAAAGAATAATCCACCATCCGCGAACATATTCAGGTACGAGAAAAGCCATGGGAGCACAACGCACAATCTACATGGATCATTCCGCAACCACGTTTGTAAAACCGGAGGTGGTGAAGGAAATGATTCCGTTCTTCACGGAACATTTCGGCAACCCGTCATCCATCTATGGCATTGCCCGTGAATCGAAGAACGCGATCGATGCCGCACGGGTGCAGACAGCAAAGGCGCTCGGTGCTGACCCGGACGAGATCTATTTTACTTCGGGTGGGAGCGAATCTGATAACTGGGCGATCAAGGGTGTGGCCTTTGCGAACCGTAAGCGGGGCAACCATATCATCACCAGCCAGATTGAACACCACGCGGTACTTCACACCTGCCAGTATCTTGAAACAGAAGGTTTTGAAGTAACCTATCTCCCCGTTGACCAGTACGGGCTTGTCGATCCGGCGGTGCTGGAAAAGGCGATTACGGAAAAGACGATCCTGATCACGATCATGTACGCGAACAACGAGATCGGGACGATCGAACCGATCGCCGAGCTCGGTGCAATCGCCCGCAAACATAAGGTATACTTCCATACCGATGCCGTTCAGGTAATCGGCAGCGTACCGATTGATGTGAAGGCGCAGAACATCGACCTGCTTTCCCTCTCTGCCCACAAGTTCTACGGGCCCAAAGGAACCGGAGCGCTCTACATCAAAAAAGGCGTACGGATCGACACCCTGATCCATGGCGGCGGTCAGGAGCGCAGAAAACGAGCCGGTACGGAAAATATTGCCGGCATTGTCGGTCTGGGAAAGGCCATCGAGATGGCAACTGCGGATATCCCGGGGCACTCGGCAAAGATCCGGGCTATGCGGGACCGGCTCATCAAAGGCGTTATCGCCACCATTCCCAACGCCCGGCTCAACGGTCACCCGGAGCAACGGCTCGCGGGAAATTTCAACGTGAGTTTCGAATTTATCGAAGGCGAGTCCATGCTCCTCTGGCTGGATGACGAGGGCATCTGTGCCTCCACCGGGAGCGCGTGCACCTCGGGATCCCTTGAACCGTCGCATGTGCTGCTCGCAACCTGCCTGCCGGTAGAGATATCGCACGGCTCGCTCAGGCTCACGCTCGGCGATGCAAATACGGATAAGGATGTGGATGTCGTGCTCGAAGTGCTCCCGAAAGTAGTAACAAAACTGCGGGATATGTCGCCGCTCTACCAGAAGAGCGGGAAAGAAGGTGGCTGCAATGTATAGTGACAAGGTCATGGACCATTTCAAGAACCCCCGGAATGTCGGAGAGATCGAGAACGCCGATGGCATTGGGGAAGTAGGAAACCCCGTCTGCGGGGATATCATGATGATCTTCTTGAAGATCGAGAACAACATCGTCACCGATGCGAAGTTCAAGACGTTCGGCTGCGGTGCTGCGATCGCATCCAGCAGCATGGCAACGGAACTGGTCCGGGGAAAGACGCTCGAAGAGGCGTGGGAAGTCTCGAACCAGGCAGTCGCTGAGGCGCTTGAAGGTCTCCCCCCGATCAAGATGCACTGCTCGGTGCTGGCCGAGGAAGGAATCCACAAGGCGATCAACGATTACCGTGTGAAAAAGGGGTTCGAACCGTGGGTGGAGAAGAACCTCCACTCGCATGAACACGAAGATATGACCTGCGACCACTAGGAACAGGCAACGACACGGGAGCAACAACAGCGGGATGTGAGCCATGTTTTCACAACGGGAACTCGATCGATACAAGCGGCAGATGATGCTCTTTGGCGAGGAAGGCCAGGAGCGGCTGAAAAAGGCGCACATATTTATTGCCGGCGCCGGAGGACTTGGCTCGCCCATCGCCATCTATCTCGCGGTAGCGGGTGTGGGAACGATCACCATTGTCGATATGGACGTGGTGGACCAGACGAACTTAAACCGCCAGGTTCTCCACTTCGACCGGGACGTGGGGAAGAAAAAGACCGCATCTGCTGAAGAGAAGTTGCAGGCCCTGAATCCGGATATTACGGTCAACGCAATCGATGTGAAGATCGAGGAATCAAACGCGGCAAACCTGATTGGGAAAGCCGACGGGATTGTGGATGCGATGGACAACTACCCGACCCGGTACCTGCTCAACGATGTTGCGATTGCAAAGGAGATTCCGCTCTTCCATGGCGGTATCCGCGGATTTTACGGGCAGGCGACCACGATCATTCCCGGCATTACCCCCTGCCTCAAATGCATCTTCCCCAAGGCCCCGCCCAGGGAAGTATTCCCGGTTGTTGGTGTGACGCCGGGAATCATCGGCACGATCCAGGCAAACGAAGTGATCAAGTACCTGCTCAGCAGCGGCGACCTGCTCACCGGCCGTCTCTTCATCTGGGACGGGATGGAGGCGCATGCGGAGGAGATCTGCGTAGAGCGTAACCCCGCGTGCGAGGCATGCCGTGGAATGACAACAACAAAAACACCCGTGAGGAAGAAGAAATGACCGTTAAGATCCGTTTTTTTGCACGGTTCCGCGAACTGCTCGGAACAGATATTGTGACTGACGTAGCACCCGGGACGATGTTTACCTCCCTGATTTTGATCATAGCCCGGAAAAATCCCGCCGGGTATGCTGCGATCTTTGATGAGAACGGCATGTTTCACGAGTTTGTCATTCTGATGAAGAATGGCAGGCGGATTGAACTTACGGATGCAGCAACTACGCCAATTGCTGATGGTGACGAGATCGCCGTCTTCCCCCCGGTTGCGGGTGGATAAGGAGCATCATGATTGCAATCCAGACCGGGGATGTCGATATCGGGGCTCTTATTGCTGCTGCCAAGAAGCACGGTACGGGTGCAGTCGTAGTCTTCGATGGTGTTGTCCGTGACGATGATATCACCGAGATGGAACTTGAAGCCTATGAGGAAGTGGCGGTTAAAGAGTTAGAGAAGATCGCCCAGGATGCGATCGACCAGTTCAGGCTCCTGCATGTCGACATCATTCTCCGGATTGGAAGGCTGACGGTTGGTGAGAATATCCTGATCATCGTGGTGAGTGCGGGACACCGCCCCGAGGCGTATGCGGGTTCCCGCTATATCATTGAGGAGATCAAGAAAGGGGTCCCGATCTGGAAGAAAGAACTGACCAGAGACGGTGGGCGGTGGGTGCCGGGCGAGCACGGGCACGGTGGCGGGAAACCCCGGTAATTTAGTTCTCAATGCAGTCTCATCCGTCTGCCATGATCGTTTGGGGTAAATTGCGAGAGATCTTCCCGGTTTTTCAGTATTTCCTGGCGGATGTGTTTTTGCATAGCAAACCCCAAAGGTCAGGTTCTGTTGCACCTGATACGTCATGCATGCTCCGGGTAATCTTTAATGTCTCACCCCTCGAATGGTATTTAAATGAAATTACACCCTGACTCCGCGGTCTCCGAAACGATCAGTACCATCCTGATCATCCTGCTGGTGGTCATGCTCTCAACGATTGTGTTCACGCTCGTAACGGGAATCACTATCCTTCCAAAGAAACCCATCCTTGCCGCGTTTTCTGTTGATGCGGTAAAAGGATCCGATATATCTTCACCCCCTCCGCTGATGGTCCCCTACATCCGCTTTAGTCAGATTGTCGGAGATACACGTTCGCAGGACTATACACAAGGTCAGCATTCGGGAATTAACGGGACAATGATCAAGCTCATTGACCCCGCCGGGAAGATGTATGCGGTTGTCCAGGCCCAGTCACTGACTGGCAAGGCGCTCGATAAGGGAGAGTCATTTTACATCTTCCATTGCCGTATAGGCGAACCGAACGAGTACTGGCTCACGAATGCTCCCAGTCGCATCTTTGCGTCTTCCTGTGAGGAGCCGTTTTCCCCGCATGGCAGCTGGCGGTTCCTGATCACGGATGAGAAAGACACAAATATGGTCATCCTAGACAAGACGATTGTGATGTGAGGGATGTGGCATCAGACAGGAGAATGAAACATCTGTTCTCTCGGGCGCTGCCCGGTTCTTTGCGCTGGCAACCCCGGCAAAAAATTATACGTGTTTTACGATTTTTTTGTACTGCGGTAAGCCATCAGGCAGTTTGAGAAATAAATGCATTATTGCATTTATCCCACTCCCTGTTTTGCCTTACGGGAATTGAACAATAGGCAGGTCAGGGTCTCTGTCGTCAATTGACTGCGTGTCATATCCTCCGCGCAATGACCTCCAGTGCATCGAGGACCGTCCCTGCCTTTGGTTTCATGATGGCCACCGGCACATCGACGATCTTTTCTATCATCGATGCCAGGATGGGTGCACAGATGATCCCGGCCGCCCCGTCTTTTTCCGACATAACGGCGGCGATGATGCATTCCTCGATGGAGTTTGCCGTATATCCCCGCAGGGAATATGTCTGGCCTTTTATGCAGATTTCCTGTCCTTCAATTTCATCGAGGAGAAATTTTGCAGCTATGACCGTAATGAAGACCGGCAGCTTTGGTTCGAGCACCTTGACGATCTTTTTGACCGTGGATAAGCGGACGTCTCCTTCACCGGACGTGATCTTGTAGAGCGTGGCCGCAGGGATTCTGGCCTTGTCGGCAAGCTCCTTAATGGTCATGTTCCTGCGGGAGAGCTCTTCTTCAAGCGCAGTCCGGAAGTCCGTTTCGAATACCCGTTTTGAGAACATTATACTATCATAGTATTAATTAAAAATAAATGTTTTCCTTGAATGGTTAAAAAAACAAAATTAATGCAAACTTATATCCAGCAGCATGTATCTCTGGTAGTTATGAGCTCAGGCACCCTCAGCGAGATCACCATTCTTCCCGGCCATGATAAACACGGGAACCCGGAACCGTTTGACCAGATCGTGATTCATCCCGGGGACACCCTGTCAATAGTCGGACCTACCGGCTCGGGAAAGACCGCGTTCATCAACGACATCGAGGTATTTGCCTGCAATGATACCGCAACCGGAAGAACGATACTGGTCAACGGGGAGATCCCTGCCGAAGAGTTTGTCCGGGACCCCTCAAAAAAACCCATTGCCCTGATCACCCAGAATACCAAGTGCCTCGCGGACATGTCCGTTGAGGCGTTTCTTGCCATGCATGTCCGGGCACGGAAGATGAGCGGTTCATCGATTGTTACCGAGACTATCGATCTGGCCAACCAGTTCACCGGGGAGCAGATACAGCCGGGTTGCCGTATCACGGCACTCTCCGGCGGCCAGACCCGCTCGCTCATGGTGGCCGATGCAGTCCTGATAAGCAATGCCCCCCTTATCCTCCTTGACGAAGTGGAAAATGCGGGAATCTTCCGGGAAAAGGTGATCGAGGTCTTGAAAGAACACCAGAAATCGGTGATCTTCGTCACTCACGACCCGCTGGTGTCCCTGTTATCCGACCGGAGGGTGGTCATGCGGCACGGTGGGGTCGAGAAGATCCTCCAGCCGGATGGCCGGGAGGTGCACATCCGGGAGATGGTGGCCCGGATGGATCTCACGCTCTGCCGGTTCCGGGAGCGGATACGCGCCGGGGAACTCCTCACCGAGCAGGGGTTTACAATATGAAACTCATCATCATTGCCGGGCCCCCGAGTGCGGGAAAGACCGCAGTGATCCGCCAGATCATAAGGCACTTCATTGGTACGAAAAAATGTGCGTTTTTAAAAATCGATGTGGTCAGGGCGTTTGAAGACGAGGAACTCCGGGACGAGTTCCATATTCCTGCCCGCAAGATCTATTCCGGGGACCTCTGCCCGGACCACACGGGCATCATGGTTTTAAAAGATGCCCTCTCGTGGGCAGAAGGGCTGGGCACGGATATGTTTATCGTGGAAAGTGCCGGCCTCTGCCTTCGCTGTTCACCCTATGTCATCCAGTCCCTCGGGATCGTGGTCCTCTCTTCAGTCAGCGGCATGAACTCCCCGTTAAAGATGGGCCCCATGATCTCGCTTGCCGATGTCGCGGTGATCACCAAAACAGATCTTGTCTCCCAGTCAGAAAAGGAGGTGTTCCGCGAGAAGACCAAGGAAGTGGCCCCGGCCATAGATATCATCGAGACCAACGCGATACAGGGAACCGGGCTCCGGTACCTTATGCGGGCCATCGATGCGCTTGCCGACATCGTGGATGCGAATACGATCGTGCTCCGGGGCATTCCCCCGCTGGGGGTCTGCACTATCTGCGTGGGCAAACGGGAGATCGGCTGGCAGAACCATTTCGGCGTTGTCCGGAAACTGGACGGGGCTGACGACATATTCCGGGGTGACTAGGGGATGGACACTTGGCAGCCGCCCGGTAAGGACTGCGGTGCGTGCGGTGCGAAATGCTGCAATGATTTCCTCGTGATGATGGGCCAGGGAACGAAGTCCCCGGTGGACTGCCCGTATTATGGGACATCCACGCCAACCGGTGTTGCTGGCATACCTTCCCGTACAGGGATCGATGTGTGCGGGCGGGCGTACGATTTCATCATCGGCCCGCTTGCCGGCGAGCCGTCTGCACGGAAGATCATCCTCCCGTTCCGGGCTGATCTGGTAGAACGCTGGGAGATTGTCAAAGGGGATATTGTGATCGGCCGCCCCATGGGCCAGGGCTGCCCGGTGCAGCACGTGCTCCGCGTACTTGAGGCAAACCCGGTGACAGGAGTTCTCACCTGCCACACGGTTGGTCCCCACGAGGCACGGCAGTGCGGGGGAAAGGATGTGCAGGCCTACCATGTGATCGGGTTCGAGGGAATCGCGGAAGTGGTGAAACGCCCCCCGGAGTTCGGGTTCCGGCAGTTCTTCCTCCCCTCGTTCTGCATGATGCAGGTCGCCCACACCGGCGTAGTGAACATGGTGCTGGAAAAATCCACGGGCCTACAGGTAAGGATCGAGGATATCCGGATCCTCTAGGAGCGCAGGGATGAAGATCATTGACGGGATAAATAAGAAGATCGCGGAGGGAAATGCCGTTGTCTGTACTGCCGCGGAACTAAAACAGCGCATAGCAGAGGATGAGACAATCTCCGCTGCCGATGTGGATGTGGTGACCACCGGGACATTTGGCGTAATGTCCGGCACGCTTGCAGTCCTGCACGTCCCGGTAACCGCCCCCGGCACCTTCCGGCATGCCGAGAAGGTCTGGCTGAATGGTGTGCCGGCCATACCGGGGCCCTGCCCGAACGAGGGGCTCGGATCCGTTGACCTCGTGGTATACGGTACAGCCCATGCTAGTGCTACGTACGGGGGAGGCCACCTCTTCCGTGACATCGTGGCAGGAAATGAGATAACCGTCGATGTCGAGTCATCGCACGCACGGTTCTCCCGCACCGTGACCCTGGCCGAGATGGGCCATGCCCACCTGATCACCACGCGGAGTGCATTCAAAAATTACCTCGCGGTCATCAACACGAAACCTGATACCGTGCAGTCCATCTTCTCCGTGAAAGGACTGACCGGCCCCTTAACCGAAGCCTCGGTGAGCGGGTGCGGCGATATCAACCCGCTCCAGAACGATCCGGGCCTGCAGGTGATTGGTGTAGGGACAAGGCTCCTCCTCAACGGCGGGACCGGCTATGTCATGGGCCAGGGCACCCGGAGCAGCAGGGAAAAACCCAACATTGCGGCGTACGGGGACATGCATGCCATGCTGCCGGAGATGATGGGAGGTTTTGTGACTTCGGTGGGACCTGAGTGCAACACCTCGGTCGCCATTCCCATTCCCGTGCTTGACGATACGGTTCTCGCCCCCCTCCGCATCACCAACAACCGCATCCCGCTCCCGGTCGCCGATGTGCGGGACCGGGTCCCCTTTGCCATTGCCAGTTATGCGGATGTCTGGGACGGCACGGATCCTGTCATCTCACACTCCCCCGGCGCCTGCGTGCAGTGCGATGTCTGCCCGGCTGCACAGAGCTGCCCTACGGGTGCGATCACGCCCCGGGCAGGAATTGACCCGTTGCTCTGCGTGAACTGCGGCACCTGTGTCCGCGAATGCCCCGGGGGAGCATTCTCCGTAAATCTCGGTTCGTTACCGGTGGGCACAATAAAGGTCCCCATCACACTCCGCCAGTCGGACCGTGCCCGGGCACTGCGGTTGTGCACGCACCTCAAAGACCTGATCCTTGACCGGAAATTCAGCCTCACCGGGAAAGTGGAGAACCTCCTGTGAGCGCCTATACCCTCCGCTGTGTCCTCTGCGGCGAAGAGGTGCCGGAGCACTACACCACGGCCTGTCCCCAAGGGCATGCCTCTCTCCTGCGGGCAGATTATGCCGAAAAGCAGCTGAATCTGATCAGAGCTCCCGGCATCTTCCGTTTCAGTAGCTGGCTCCCGATTCATGGCACGCTGCCGATCGATTCAGGCCCAGTCTGTTACAAGAGCGAATCACTTGCACGCGAGTTGGACCTCCCCAACCTGTATATCGGTTTCAACGGCTACTGGCCGGAACGGGGCGGGACGATTGCCACCTGCTCGTTCAAGGAGTTAGAAGCCCTGCCGACCATGGTCCGGGCACGGGAGAATACAACAAAAACCCTCGTCATTGCATCCGCCGGCAATACTGCCCGTGCCTTCCTCCAGGTCTCTGCCCTGACCGGCGTCCCGGTCGTGGTTGTGGTACCGGAAAAGGCCCTTTCCCGGCTCTGGACGACTGTTCCTGCTGATAAGGCCTGCGTGATTGCAGTACAAGGGGACTACACCGATGCGATCCGCTTCAGCCGCGAGGTCTGTTCCCTTCCCGGTTTCATCGAGGAAGGCGGGGCACGGAATGTTGCGCGGCGGGACGGTATGGGAACGGTCATGCTCGACGCGGCTGTCACCATAGGCCGCATGCCGGACTATTACTTCCAGGCAATTGGTAGTGGCACCGGGGGGATTGCAGCGTGGGAAGCAGCGGTCCGCCTCCGGGCGGACGGGCGGTTCGGTGCAGTGCTGCCATCCCTCCACCTCAGCCAGAACCTCCCGTTCGTCCCCATGGTCTCGGCATGGAACGACCATCGGAGAACCCTGGTAGCAGAGACGGATATGCCGGACGCCTCTTCTGCCATATCCCGGGTCTTTTCGGATGTGCTCACCAACTGCGAACCCCCCTACGCGATCCCCGGCGGGGTATTCGATGCGATGTCTGCATCCGGCGGCAGGATGTACGCGGTCACCAATGACGAAGCCCGTGCTGCCGGGACCCTGTTTACGGAACTCGAAGGTATCGACCTCGACCCCGCAGCTGCGGTATGCACCGCCTCGCTCATCCGGGCGTGCGAAACCGGCAGTATCGATAAGAGCCGGACCGTGTTCCTGAATATCACCGGCGGGGGATATGAACGGGTGCGGGAAGACCACACGCTCATCCCGGTGCAGCCGGTGTTCAGCGTCCCGGCCGGCTTAACGGCCGGGCAGATTACAAAAGAACTCTCGGAGATGGTAAACCATGTATGAGGACCTCGTTATCGATATCTTAAAGGAGCACGGTATCAACCGGATCGCCTCGATCCCGTGCGACAAGGCAAAAGACCTCTGTTCCCTGCTGCCTGATCACTTCGACCATATCTGCCTTACCCGGGAAGAAGACGGGATCGGCGTCTGTGCCGGCCTCGCCCTTGCCGGACAACGGCCTGCGACGGTCATCCAGAGTTCGGGGCTGGGCAATTCCCTCAACGCGATCATGTCCTTAACAAAGACCTACGATCTCCCGCTCCCCATCATTGCGAGCTGGCGGGGGGTGCAGGATGAGATAATCCCGGCACAGGTGCCGTTCAACACTGCGATCCCGAAGATCCTTGAGGCAACCGGTATTCCCTATACGATTGTCCATACACACGAAGAGTTCGTAAAGACTGGCGATGTGATTGAAGACGCCTTTCTGCACTCGCGGCCTCACGTAGCTCTCGTGCTCCCCAAGGCATGGGAAGGGACTGGATCCTGTCGGGAGGAGTGCCCGCCTCCGTCCCGCGTACGGAAGGTCACCGTCTCCTACGAGCGGACCATCAAAGAGCCCGTGATGACCCGGTTCGATGCGATCCGCGTCATTGCCCGGCATCTTACGGAGCAGGCCATAGTCTCGAACATCGGGGTGCCCGGCAAGGAACTCTATGCCGCACATGACCGTCCTCTGAACTTCTACATGCTCGGGAGTTACACGCAGGCCTCACCGCTGGGGCTCGGGCTTGCCGCCGGCACAGAGCGCGAGGTCTGGGTGATCGATGGGGACGGGAGTATCCTTGGGACCGGTATCCTACCGGTTATCGGTGCACGGCAGCCAGAAAACCTCACGATCTTCTGTCTCGACAACGGTGCGTTCGGCAGCACCGGCAACCAGCTCACCCCGGCATACCGGGATACGGATATCGAACTGCTCGCCATCGCAGCGGGTTTCCGGTATACCGCAAAAGCCCAGTCGGAAGCGGAACTGGTAGCTGTTATCGGGAAGCTTGGCCGGGGTCCGAACTTTGTCCACGTGTTGCTGAAACCCGGGAATGCCGCAGTAAAGAACATCCCCCTCACACCTCACGAGATCCGGGACCGGTTTGCCGGGGCTTTGAAAATATCCCGGTAAACGGGGGGGGTTAAAAAAATGCTCTGTAGAAATCCTTGCGGGGAATTGAGGAGTCGCTCTTGGGGGCTCTCGCACTTCGTGATTCCGCCCCCGCCGCTCGGGCATCCCCCCATATATTTAATGGATAGAACCGGTGATCCGCTGGTCCTGGGGGCGTGAGAGGACTATTCGAATAAAAGCCGTTGTCTCAGGAGGACAATAAGATCATTGAGATCCCTGCACCGGCTGAGTTCTTCAGTATTGATAAGAACTGCCAGTTCACTTCCTTTCTGGACAAGCACAACCGGAAAGGTCATGTGGGTGTGCCCGTATTCAAACTCCGAGGTGAACTCACCTTTTTCCAGGGTTCGTGACGGGATATCCAGATCTTTTAAAAAACGTTTCCATTCCTTCTTCATCCCCACCGGGCTGTGGATGAGTGAACTGAGTGTGCAGGTACCCGCTCCTGGAGCAGTTGCCGCACCTGCGGAAAAATCCTTGGGTGACAGCAACACCCCGCTGTTGGTATTATCTACTATAAGAAGGGTTTTCGGTCCCGGCATATACGATCCCTATCGCGTTTTCGTACTTATAATTTGGGGTACCCGTGGGCAGAGACCCCGCAACAGGGAGAATCTCATTATCGGTCCTCATCGTGGGATTCCAAAAAAAAAAATATTTTTTAAAAATGTTGATGGGAATTATTTCTTTACTTTTCGTATAATGGTGACATCGCCAAGGGTTGAAGTAAGACTCCCCGGGACTTTCTTTTCTGTTTCACTATCTGCCGGGGCATCGATAAGCTGAATCTCTAATACCTTCTCTAATTTTTTCCGCACATTCTCTTCAGGGATCAGCCCAGCACTCTCGATCTTCTTGATTAAGTGTTCCTTTTCTTTCATCAGCATGGCGAGATCTTTTTGGGAGAGACCCTTCTCCATCCGGGCATTCCGTATCCTGACAGCATAGTCCTCCACAACTTCTCCCCCCATGAAATCAAACATATCTCGCTTGCGCCAGGCCAGGCCCGCGGCACTGGCAGCAGGTGAGGCTGGTTTTGCTGCAGGACCCCGGGTGGTGAGTTTAAGAATATCCGTCCGGCGGACCTGCTGCACCTCGGTGCCAAACTTCTCGCACTTGGAGCATACCTGGAGTTCGGCTCCTTCGACACGGACTAACTTTGGGGCGCCGCGTACCGTTTCTCCGCACATTTCGCACTGCATATTCTCACAAACACTTTATATCCAATTTCCCTATATACCTAATTGAGATACGAGATGGGTGACATTCTCCACCAGTCCACGGACCCCCAGACGCCTGAAGAGCTGTACCGGTTGTACCGGACGCTCTCGGAACAACTCCGCGAGCAGCTGGGCCAGATCGAGAACGATAAGCACGAGCTCGAAGTTCATATGATGGAGCGTGTGGGAAACCTGGAATCCCGGAACCTTGAACTGCGCGAGCAGCTGCGGCAAACCGAGACGGACAAACGGTATATCGAGACCCAGAAAATCCGTTATGAACGGGAGGTCCGCAAGCTCAAGAGCGAGAGCGAGCAGCTCCGGAGCCCCCCGTTGATCATCGGCACGATAACTGATGTGGTCGATGCCACGCGGGTGATTGTACGGAGCAGTGCCGGCCCCCGGTTCATGGTGAGGAATTCGCCTTCTATAAGTGCCGAAGATATGAAGCCCGGTGTGCGCTGCACGCTCAACCAGCAGTCGTTAGCGATTGTCGAACTGCTGCCCAGCAGTTTCGATTCGCAGGTCTACGGGATGGAACTTGTGGATTCCCCCACAGAGACCTATGCTGATATCGGCGGTCTGGCAGACCAGATCAATGAGATCCGGGAAGCCGTTGAGCTGCCGCTCAAGCGCCCCGAACTCTTCAAGCGGATTGGCATCATGCCCCCGAAGGGAGTGCTGCTCCACGGGCCTCCCGGCACAGGAAAGACCCTGCTCGCAAAAGCAGTAGCCCACGAGACCAATGCCCATTTCATGCGGGTGGTAGGTTCAGAGCTGGTCCAGAAATATATCGGTGAAGGGGCCCGGCTGGTTCGCGAGCTTTTCGACCTTGCCAAGAAGAAGGCCCCGACCATCATCTTCATCGATGAGATCGATGCAGTCGGTGCGTCCCGCACAGAAGCCAATACTTCCGGTGACCGGGAAGTGCAGCGGACGCTCATGCAGCTGCTGGCAGGCATGGACGGGTTTGAGAACCGGGGCGATGTGAAGATCATCGGTGCAACGAATAGGATCGATATCCTGGATAAGGCACTGCTCCGTCACGGCAGGTTCGACCGGATCATCGAGATCCCGCTCCCCGATGTAGACGGGCGGCTCTCCATCTTAAAAGTGCACAGCCGCTCCCTTGCAGTTGACGAGGATGTCAATCTCACCGAGGTTGCCCAGCTCACTGAAGGCAGGAATGGTGCTGACCTGTACGCAATCTGTATGGAAGCAGGTATGTTTGCGATCCGGAAGGAGAGCCCCTTCATCACGCAGGATAATTTCCGTGCAGCGGTTGCAAAGGTAGGTCTTGATTTCAACCGTGGACGAATTGATGTTGAAGGCGAGATGTTTGCCTAAGGGAAGAACAATTTTTTTTTAATTGGCTCAACGCTGTTTTGACCGGGTAACGCATGCATTGGGCAGATTACAATGAAGAGGGGCTGATGCCCCCCTGTCCCAAAAATACGATGAATGCCGTCGCCCCCGAAGGGGCACCCCCGCGGCGGTTCCAGTGACTAAAATAATAAAACCTCTTTGCCCAGCCATGCCTTAAGAGTGGCCCTGATGCGGGGGAACATCACAAGCAAATTTCAGGGAACAGATCTTACCCCATTGAAACAGCGAAGAACTTTTTTGTTAATCTCATAAGGATGGTACAGGTGTTTTTCGTTTTTTTAATTAACCTGAGCATCCCCAATTTTCACTACTATCCCGGATAACTTCCCGGTTCTACACTCGTTTAACAAAGTTATGGGGTACCACTCCAGCCATTTTTGTAATATATACCATGCACGCTGCAACATTGAATCACGAACATGACGAATCTTGGCGATGTAATCCGACAGGTGGAGAGGAGCCTGTGCGATACGAAGTATCCTCCGACCGATGAAGAACAAGAAGCCTTGCATATCATTCTCATTTCGGTGTATATTGGGGATGTTGATGCGCAGGGAAGCCGGTAATCTTATGAATGCAGAAATGGTTGATCCGTAAGTTTTCATATCGGGATTTTTTTAAGGGTACCTTGTTACCCGTTTTTAGGATTATTACGTTCCCATAACCAAATCCCCGGTACGCTTTCCTTTGTTTTTACCAGAAAAAACTCAACGTCTTTATCTTTATCCCTCATACATTCGTCCACATAGACCTCAGCATCCTGCAGACTTTTCTGATGCTTTTTGAGATGATCTGCGTCGTCATTGTCTTTGCATATCTCTTTACCCGCAGCCGCTTTTTTGTTGAGGTGCTCGAGCACCAGCCTATGGTATCTACCCAGATTATCCTTGTTGTGATCTTCGGTTGTCTCTCGATATACGGTCTTTCCAGCGGCATCACCTTCTCCGGGGCTACTGTCAATATCCGGGATCTTGGCCCCATCATAGCCGGCCTTACCTGCGGCCCGTATGTCGGGCTTGGTGCCGGGCTGGTTGGTGGTGCCTACCGGTTGTCAATGGGTGGTTCCAATGTCATGGCGGCAGCAATTGGGCCGGTCATTGCCGGCCTCTTTTCCGGTCTGGTGCATCTCGTAAACAAGCGCGAGCTGCTCTCGACAAAGAGAGCCATCATTCTCACTATCATGCTCTGTAGAAATGATTTCCTCACGAAGAAAAACCGAGTGAAAAACAACCGAAAGATCTAAGGTATGGTGTCTCCTTACAATGTTATGCTAGTAAAGAATAAGGAGATAATTAATAAATCGTCC
>JBAZRZ010000032.1:0-24437 GCA_041662685.1 Methanoregula sp. | reverse complement strand
GTCTCCTTATTCTTTACTAGCATAACATTGTAAGGAGACACCATACCTTAGATCTTTCGGTTGTTTTTCACTCGGTTTTTCTTCGTGAGGAAATCATTTCTACAGAGCAAAAAAATAAAATCAAGGTCCGTTTATTTTTTTCAATCAAAGTCCGATTGATAAATAAAAATCAATCTTTGATTGAGAAATTTTCAGCAAACTCCGGTTTAAAAATTATAAAAAAGTATCAAGCTTTCTGTATCTCAATCATCCGGACCGTAAAAACCAGATCCTTTCCCGCAAGTTCGTGATTCTCATCGAGAGTAAAAGTTGAAGGCGTGACGTTGATCACCGTCACGAGAGTAGTAATCCCGTCAGGTTGCCGGGTAATTTTTAAGAATCCCCCTACCTCCGGAGTAACGTCTGCCGGCAGTGTCGAACGGTTCATGATATGCACAAGGGCATTATTGTATGGCCCGTAAGCCTTGTCCACCGGAATCTTTAACGTCCTAGTCTCTCCCTGGTTCATACCGGTAACCCCTTCCTCGAGACCCTTGATAACCCTCCCCTGCCCGATAATAAACGTAAGCGGGGTCCCGTTCACATTCGAATCAAAGACCGTCCCATTGACAAGGCTCCCGGTGTATTCAACCGTCACCATGTCGCCGCTCTTTGCCCCGTTGGGATTGAGGATGGACAGATTGAGCACCAGGTACACCGCAATGATCCCAATCAGTATACCCGCCGCCGCAACCAGCGCAAGCTTCGGGTAGAGTTTCTTTCTCGCCGCCACCGCTTCCTTGCCCTTGACCTTCTCATATTTTTTCATGGTTGTCTCCAGTACAATAATCCCGTCAGGCTTATACATTTACCCAGAGTGTCCCTAGAAGGAGAGAAAATGCGGATAACCTGAGTCCCAATGGATGAGACGGATCCCTTTATAGGTGTACCGCACTATCACGATTGCACGGTATTTATACCAACAGAACGAAAGTAGTGGTGTTGAATATGGCTGATCAAGTGCAAGTCGCAGACGTTGCAGGAAAAAAAGTTCAGTGGGACGCAGCGCAGATGCGCAAGATACAGGAGCATCCCTGTTTTTCCGAAAAAGCATGCCACAACTTTGGCAGGTGCCACATACCCGTTGCACCCAAATGCAACATCCAGTGCAATTACTGCATTCGGGACTTCGACTGCGTGAACGAAAGCCGCCCCGGGGTCACCACGCGGGTTCAGAATCCCGATGAATCCATGGACATGGTAAAAAAAGTCGTGGAAAAGTACAATTACATCAAGGTAGTCGGCATTGCCGGACCCGGTGAACCGCTGGCAAACGATGAGACACTCGAAACACTCCGCCAGCTTCATGAAAAGTACCCGAATGTAATCAAATGCATCAGCACCAATGGTCTCCTCCTGCCCGACAAGATTGACCTTCTTGAAAAATATGATGTCGGCAACATCACCGTTACCCTTAACGCGATCGATCCCGAGATCGGCGCCAAGATCTACCAGTTCATCGATTACAAGGGCAAGCGCTATACCGGTCTCGAAGGCGCAAAAATCCTCCTCTCCCAGCAGATGAAAGGCATCGAAGAAGCAGTGAAGCGGCACATGATCGTGAAGATCAACACGGTCTATATCCCCGGCATCAACGAGGATCATATCCCGGCAATTGCAAAGAAAGTCGGAGAAATGGGCGTGTACACCTTCAACGTCATCCCGCTCATTGCCCAGTACAAATTCGCCGACATTGTCCCACCCACGCAGGAGATGAAGAGAAAGATGCAGGACGAGTGCGGGAAATATGTCAAACAGATGCGCCACTGCCAGCGCTGTCGTGCTGATGCGATCGGCAAACTCGGTCACGACGTCCAGTCGTGTATGTATGAAAAAAAGTAATCTCCTTTTTTAATTGATTTTTACCGGCTGAATGCCCGACAATAAAACTGCAATAACATTAAGAAGGCAGGTTTGCAAACGGACGCGCAATCCGTTCCTCGCTGTTCGCCATCGTTATGATCCGATTCATCTCGTCAATCACCGGTTGCAATGACGGGGGAATTGCAGAATCCTCAGCCATCACTGTCTTATTGTGATAACTGATAGTATACTGGAAATAATTGGCAGCCCCGTGCCGGGCGGAATAATTTCCCTGCAGCATGGAGAACTGCGCCTCATTAAATATTCCGGTAATCCGTTCAAGGTCGCTCTGGTTTAATGCAATATCAGTGCTGACCGTTTTTCGCGATATAACGGCAACCCCGTTATCAAAAATTACCAGCCGATCATCAAAACCAGCAATACCTCCGGCACGTTGGTAATCAACAACTACCCCAGGAGGTGTCGGACGCGACACAGATGGTGTTTTGACACCGAGACACCCGGATAGCGCTACTGCTACCAGAAGCATGACAATAAAAGCCGCTATCCATTTCCTGATAATTATCCCTCCCCTGCCAATGTACCCTTGTGAGATATAGTTTACAGCTGCACTACTTCTGGCTTGACGGGTTTTCCGGTAGATTTACGCCCGCTGACTTCTTCCAGGACCGAGATGAGATTGTCGAGTTTTTCGTTCTTGAACGTTTCCCTGAATGCATGCAGCTCTGCGGTATTCATGATCATGATGCCTTTTTTCTTCATGGGAAGACCATTCTCACCAATGGGGTTGATGTCTATTGCGAGGGAGGCGGCCCGGTTTTTATTTTGAGGGAGCCGGATGATAGCGACACCTTTAACAGACGTATTCTTACGTTCCCAATCCTGTCCATCTTTAATGAATTCATTGAGACTTTCAGCTAATTCCATACGAACAACTTATAATTTATATATTAAAATGTTATTCGTTCTGATCCGGACCCGGTTTTTACCATTCCATACCATCGCGGGTAATTGCTTGTATAAACCGGGCATTTTTGTATACGGCAGAACTTTTAGGATTACCCTATATGGATTGAACAACAGACGTACCTGAAGAATCACCTATGCCAAAAATTACTCTCGCTGCTGACCAGCCTTTCTCGCTTGACCAGACACTGGGGTGTGGCCAGGTATTCCGCTGGGAGCGATCAGAAGACAGGTGGTGGTACGGGGTTGTCAAAGACAGGGTCATTAAGATCCGCCAGGATGGATCGACTCTGGTCTTTGAGGGTGCAGATACCGCATTCGTCCGTCACTATTTTTCCTTGGCTCTCGATCTAAAAAAGGTAATAAAAAGCATTGATCAGGATCCGTTCATCCATGCAGCGATCAGCCGGTGCACCGGCCTGCGCCTTGTGAGGCAACCCCCGTGGGAGTGCCTGATCTCCTATATCTGTTCGACGAATTCAAATATCCCGACAATCCGACGCAGGATTGCCTCGATTGCAGAACAGTTCGGGAATGCGATCGAATTCGAGGGGAAGACGTATTATGCGTTTCCCAACCCAGCATCCCTCTCATGCAAAGGCCATGACGGGCTCACGGTGTGCAAGCTGGGATACCGTCAGCCATATGTGTACAGGACTTCCTGTTCTATCGCGGATGAGAAGCAGTGGGAAGAGACAATATTCAAGCTCCCATACGAGGATGCCCGAAAGGATATGATGAAACTGCACGGGGTGGGACCAAAAGCAGCTGACTGCATCCTGCTTTTTGCCTTCCAGAAATACGAGGCCTTCCCGGTCGATGTCTGGATCCGGCGGATCATGCAGCAGAATTATCTTCCGATCCTGGATCTCGAGGCCGAGCTCACCAACCGTGATTACGACACCATACGAAGGTTTGGCCGGGAGCATTTCGGGGAATACTGCGGGTATGCGCAGGAATATTTGTTTGCGGCGCGGGAAGGATGAGATTTCTCCTTTTTTTCAGGTTTTTGAATTTTAATAATCGGGAAAATACATGATACACAGGTTGGGATAACGGGCTTGCAGGGGGGGACATGCACCTCTGCTTCGCCAATTCTCGTCTCCAAAAATAGCGATGAATAACAGACTTTGCCACTGCGGAGAGCAACCCCGTAGCGAAAAAACCGGCAGTTCCGTTTATTCTTCACTTCCGGACTAAACCGACCTGGCGAAGTGGGGATGCTTGCCCATCCCCACGAGCCCGTTATCCTAATGACATACTCAGTCAAAACAAAAAGCTATTCAAGAAATGAACCCGAACGGGCGTAAAAAAAGAAAAATATTTCCGGAACCTTTACGTCCCGATATCCCAGCTGCACTGGTATTTTTTCTGCTTTTTTGACTGCGCATCGATGGAAAGCCCGAGTGAGGAGAGCTTGAGGTTAGCAACCTGCTCATCGATCTCCCCCGGGACTTCGTACACCCCACCTTTGAGTTTCTTGCCGTTTTTGGCAATGTACTGGGTGCAGAGTGCCTGGAGGGCGAAACTTAAGTCCATGACCTCGATCGGGTGGCCCATGCCTTTGGGGGTTGCAAGGTTGACAAGCCTGCCCTCGGCAAGCACATGGACTGCCTTGCCTTTGAGCATGAACGTCTCAATGCCATCGCGCTGGATGATCTTGTCCGCGTTCTTGTGGAGCCATTCGATATCGATCTCGACATTGAAGTGGCCGGCATTGGACAGGATCGCACCCTCTTTGAGTTTCTTGAAGTGCCGCTGGTTGATCACGGCCACGTTACCCGTGGTAGTGATGAAGATGTCCCCCAGCACAGCAGCCTCGTCCATCGTCATGACCATGTACCCGTCCATGTGCGCTTCGAGCGCACGGCGTGAATCAATCTCGGTGGCGATGACCTTGGCGCCAAGCCCGTGGGCCTTCTTTGCGAGACCCCGACCGCAGTACCCGTATCCCGCGACGACTACGTACTTGCCGGCAATCAGGCAATTGGTCGTGATCATGATCGATGTAAGTGCACTCTCTCCGGTCCCGTGCACGTTGTCAAAGAACCGCTTCATGGGTGTATCGTTTACCGCAATGACCGGGAACTCAAGCTTGCTATCAGCCGCCATGGCGCGGAGACGGTGAATACCCGTGGTTGTCTCCTCGCAGCCACCAATAACGGTTTTTAAAAGTTTACGGCGCTTGGTGTGGATGTAGTGAATCAAGTCCATACCGTCGTCGATGGTTATAACCGGGTTTGCATCGAGAACCTGATCAATGGCAGCGTAGTATTCCTCGACCGTGCAGGCACGCTTTGCATAACAGTGGACATTCTTCACGTGATTGAGGGCTTCGGCAACATCGTCCTGCGTGGAGAGCGGGTTGCATCCCGTGATATGGACCTCAGCACCGCCGGCTGCCAGTGTAGAAACGAGGTTTGCAGTTTTGGCTTCAACATGGAGTGCCATACCGATCGTCATTCCGGCAAACGGTTTTTCCTTGACAAACTGTTTCTTTATCGCGGCGAGCACCGGCATGTACTGCGCAGCCCATTCGATCTTCAGTTTTCCTGAACTCATAAAAATCACCGGTGAGATGCCCGTTACGGCACCTGCCCGTATCCTGTCGTACCTTATCAATAGGCACGCCAAGTTACATAAAAACTCCGTGATACGGCGAATAATGCAGATTATCGCTCGTGAGAAATGTAGATAGGGATTGCACACCCAGTTTTTACCAATGGTGCTCACACGACGGATCATTCCCTGCCTCGATCTCAAGGACGGGAGAGTGGTCAAGGGGACGAATTTTCTCGGCCTGCGGGATGCCGGTGACCCGGTGGAGCTTGCCGAACGATACAATGAGCAGGGCGCAGATGAAGTGGTATTCCTGGATATCACGGCATCGAAAGAAAAACGGGGTATCATCATCGAGCTGATCAAGCGGGCCGCAGACCAGCTCTTCCTCCCGCTGACGGTCGGCGGGGGTATCCGTTCTTTAGAGGATATCCAGCAGATCCTCCGTGCCGGTGCCGATAAGGTGAGTATGAACACCAGCGCTGTGCACGATCCCACCCTCATCACCCGGGGTGCGGAATCATTCGGCACCCAGTGTATTGTTGTCGCCATGGATGTGCGCCGGAATTTTACCCCGAACGAAAACGTAATTCCCGCGTATCTCGAAGACGGGACGAAATGCTGGTACGAAGTGGTCGTCTATGGGGGCAGCAAACCGACCGGTATCGATGCAGTCGCGTGGGCTAAGGAAGCCGAGGAGCGGGGGGCTGGCGAGATCCTGCTCACCAGCATGGAGACCGATGGCACAAAGACCGGGTTTGATCTCGCGGTTACCGCCGCAATATCCGATGCTGCCGGCATCCCGGTGATCGCGAGCGGGGGTGTCGGGGCCTTATCACATTTCTATGACGGTTTTACCAAAGGAAAGGCCGATGCCTGCCTTGCGGCGAGCGTCTTCCACTTCGGGGAATTCACGGTAAAAGAGGTAAAGGAATATCTCAGAGAACGGGATATCCCGGTACGACTTTGAGATCAAACTCGAATGCAGCAACGGAGTGCTCGAGTTCAAACGCTTTCAGGACAGCGGGATGAATCTCGCCAAAGACTCCGATCTTTTTACCAGCAACGATAATATCGCCCCGGCGCCCGTCAATGAAGGCCGGGTCGGCGGATTCCTTCACGGAATATTCAATGGAGTGTTCGTGGAGCATGGCATCTGCCGAAGCATATGCTTCAGAGAAGTCTGCATCCGGATGCGTGCTGACACCGGCTGCCTGCTGGTAGGTAAGGCAGGAATCCACGACGTCACCAACCGTGAAGAGGCGCTGCGGGAGTTCGCGGTGCCGGTTCAGGGTTAAAAATTCGAGGAGGAGGGGCAGGAGCTCAGTCCTGACCACGGTATTCTCGATGCTGATCGGGTGCATGACATGAAGGACGCCCTTCTTTTCGTCGCGCTGCATCTTCCGGTAGAGCACATTCTCACTCGTCAGCGTGAACGGCATCACTTCGAGGTACCCAAGTCCGCAGAACGCCTCACGGGCTAAAGCCGCGTTGACCTGCACCGGGTGGGGTTTCCCCACGGTGAAGGTTTTAGGCGGCTGGCTTTCGAGCCGGTCATACCCATACGCAATTGCCACATCTTCGAACAGGTCCCAGTCGTGCATGATGTCGGCCCGGTAACAGGGTACCTGCACCTTCACCTTATCGGCACCCACCGGTTCGGCACCGAACCGCATCTTCCGGAGGAGTTCTGCCATCGATGCTGCGGTCAGCTCTATCCCGAGCAACCGTGAGCACTCCTGCACGCTCACCGTCCGTTCTGCGGGGGCAAGGGTCGGGGTCTGCACGCCTCCGATCTCAACACTCTCGATCGTTGCGCCGGCTTCGGCCATCGCGGTACAGATGATGTTGACCGCTACACTGACCGCCCGCTGGTCGGTGCCGGTCGTATCGAGGAGGATGTTCTTCGTGTTGAGGGTCACCCGTGTCCGCTCGCCATTGATGATCGGGGGGAACGAGAGGACATGGTCATCGTCGTCCACAATCAACGGATAGAGCGGGAAGTCTTTGATGATCTTCGCGTAGTCCCGGCCTTTCGGGTGCTTCTCGAGGATCTCGGTCATCGTCATCTTATCGGTGAAATCGAGAGGGATGAACCCCCGGCTCGGCCGGGAGGCGATGTAATGGAACGGGGGTTTGACCGTATCCATGTCATGGATACCGATGGCGACCTTGCTCCTGCCCCTGCCGACCGCCCAATGAAGCGATTCCTGCAGGGACATGATGCTCTGGATCGACTCGTCATCGAACGAGACTCCCCGGATGACCGCTGCCCCGAGCACAGGGCGGATGTTTGCAAGCGCGGGATCGACGGTAAATTTTATACCCGAGGGTTTGACCGGGTAGGACGAAAGACCGGTCTCGATCCCGAGATAGCCCCGCATGGCCCGGGCCACGCCTTCCGGTGAGAAGAGATCGGGGCGGTCCGGGAAGAACTCCACATCCGCATGGTCCTCTTCGATCCGCTCGACGTCAGAACCGATGAGGGCGACCTTGTCGAGGATCGTCTTTTTGTCGGTGTGGGTCAGCCGTTCGAGATACTTGTAAGGAAGCGTGATAACGGCCATTTCAGATACCTCCCTTCGTGTGACGCAGGGAAGGAGTTTCCCGGAGGAACGCCACATCGCTCTTATGCAGAAGCCGGAGATCCTTGAGACCGAGACGGAGCATTGCGATCCGGCTCACGCCGAGACCCCATGCAAGCACCGGGTAATTGATCCCGAGCGGGGCGGTGACTTCTTCGCGGAAGACCCCGGCACCGCCCATCTCGATCCAGCCGATCCCGTCAACATACACCTCGGCATCGAGGCTCGGTTCGGTGTAAGGATAGAACGAAGGCTTGAAGCGCACGCTCTCGAAGCCCATGCGGTTGTAGAACTCGTGGAGGATTCCCAGCAGGTTGCCGAATGAGACGTTCTCATCCATGACGATCCCTTCGAGCTGCTCGAATTCTGCGAGATGGGTGGTATCGATCGTCTCGCGCCGGTACACCCTGCCAACACAGAACGCTTTCACGGGAGGGTTCGGGTTTTTGGCAAGGTACTGGATCGAGACGCTGGTCGTGTGGGTCCGGAGCACGCACTGCTCGGCTTTCTCTTCTTTCCAGACTCCCCCCCAGCCGGTTGATGAGGTCTCGCCGCCACACTCGTGCATCGCTTTCACCTTCTCATATCCCGGGGGGAGCGGGAGGGTTTCATTGAGGTAGAACGTGTCCTGCATCTCGCGGGCCGGGTGATCCTGCGGCTGGAAGAGGGCATCGAAGTTCCAGTAAGATTGCTGGACAATCCCGCCGTAGAGTTCCGTAAAACCCATCTCAAGCAGGATCTCCCGCATCTCGCCGATGATCCGCTGGTACGGGTGGATCTTGCCGGGATACGCCTTCTTCGGGAGTTTGCTCACATCGTATTTGCGGAGATTGAGGTTCTTCCACTCACCCGATATGATCTGGTCGCGGGTGAGGGTACCGGTCTCCCCGCGAAGGTCGAGACCCTGTTTGACAAGCGCAAGCCCGGCGGGAGTGATCGCAATCTTATACCGGACGGTTTCTGATTCCTGGACAATTCTGCGTTTGATGAGTTCCTTTGTTTTCGAATCTGTATCGGACGGATTTTTAAGAGCGGCTTCATCCGCATCGGTGGAGGCTCCTGGTGTTTTTGCTACCAAAGCGCCCTCGACTTTTACCAGCCTCTTCTTCCGCAGCTGGCCAAAACCGATCTTAAACGCTTCGTGCTTCTGGAGATCGGCAAGCGTAGTTCCCGGCAGGATAAAGCGGAGGAGCTGGGTCTCGGGAAGCCCGTTCTGTGCATACGCTTTCCCTTCATCCGTGTATACAAACTCCTTTGCCACCACCCGCTCAACCGTGACAAGTCCCTTGTCCCCGGCAAGGTGCGCCCACTGCACGACTGCTTCGGGAGTTGCCTCCAGCAGGCCTGCAAGATGCGGGGCATCCGCCTTCTTCTCCGTTTCAAGGATTGCAAGCAACCGTTTCTCGTTCTGCGTCAGTTCTGCCATCTCACACCTCAATCGTGTCCATAGCCACGTCCATCTTCTCCTTAAAGTCGTGCAGGAACGCCACAACGCGTTCTGCCGTCTCTTTCTTGCACTGGCCGCAGGTGATCTCGCCGCCCGTGCATTTCCTCCGGATCTCTGCCAGCTCCGTATCGTCGGTCACCAAGTGGAAGAGATTGAGCAGGTAGAGCGAACACTTGTCCGGCTCGCCGCCGAGCCGCTTCTGTTCTTCCAGGGTCACCCTCCCACCCGTGATCCCGCTCATCACTTTCTTTCTCACCACGGCTTCGGTCTCGTAGAACGAGATGATACTCTCCGGGACACTGCTTGACATCTTGCCGCCCGTGAGCCCCGGCATGAATATATGGTAAGTGGACGAGGGCGTGTAAAATGCATAACCACCGTGCGCCCGCTCAATCTCCCGCACCTTCGCACTTACGTCGGTGCACTGCGCATCTTTGATATCGACATGGCCTTCATATTTCTTTGCGTGCGGGAACGCCTTCTTCACCGCATCGAGCGCTGCTTCCGGCGCATTCTTGGACCGGACGCTGATGTACCCGTCCCGCTCCTCCACCGTAAACATCCGCATCTTGTGGGCAACCCCACGAGTGAGCCGGATATGCGGGTCCTGGTCGACACCGACCGGCACGAGCGTGGGTGCGGGTTTACGGTCAATCTGGGGATACAGGATATCCGCTACCTGCGTAATCACGCTGTCCGCATGGGCGATATCAGTCTCCGGGGAGAACCCGTAAATCGCGGTGAGTTCCGAAAAGTTCACCATCATTGCCGCTTCGAACGCAAGATCCTTAAGCCGCTCGTTTTTGCTCTGGAAATACGTGGTGCCTTCAAACCCGAGCGCATACAGGCAGGCGAGATATTCTTTGCCGTATTCCTGGCATTTATCCCAGGACAGACCTCTTACCGCATGCGCCTCCCGGTCGGCAATAGTCACGTACCCGTTGCCGCCCTGCTGGACGTGCCAGACCACTTCCTTCATCACCATCAGGTGACCAAGATGCGGGTGGCCGCTCGGCATGAACCCGGTGAGGACATGAAAGGGTGTGCGGTTGCGGATCGCCGTTGCTATCGGGCGATAGTCCCGGTGACCGACAACAATGTTCCGCCGCATAAAATAAGGGACGGAGGGAAGCTCGGATAGTACCGGAGCGATCGGCTCGATACCAAAATCAGCAAATATTTTTTCGATATCGAGAGACGGTGTACTTGACCAGGGATTGATCTGCGGTTCTTGCATGAAAGGTGCTCACAGTTTGATTCGTGCAAATTCAACGAATTGGATTCCGTTACTATGTACAGCGCCAAACAACATCTTCTTTTTGACACTGTGCGCCATCCGGACCGAACGCGAGATCGCGCTCATGGGCAGGACTACATCTTTCTCCACCGCATGCACCAGCAGATCGGAATGCACGTTCTTGCCACAATAGACCCGGAAGTGGTGGCCGAACTTGTAGCCGGTCCGTGGGGTATAATCGTGCGACCGGAGTTCTGTATACACCTTGTCCTTCTCAGGAAGTTCCGGATCATTCTCACGGGCCAGTTCAAAATATTCTTGGGTGCTGATCAGTGCGTCTCCTTTCCGGAGTTCGAGTACACCTTTTCCCATGAGATAGAGCAATTCAACCGGCGAAAGCATGAGCCGTTCACCATCCAGGCGTTTGCCGAAACCAGATACCTCGAGATCGGATGGGGGACTGATCCTGACCATGGCAGATTTCCCGATAAGAACTGCATCATGTTTTAAGAAGGGTGTTGACGGAGTGCAGGCATCTGTCAGTACCTGCAGCTTGATCTCGTAATAGGTGAGCTCCTCTTCGTCATCGACAACCGCAAGCACGTACTGTTTGCGCATATTGCGAGACGCAACCACTTCTTCGATAAGTTTGGTAAACCGGATGGGATCGCGCTCTGATAGCACGCGTACCAGATAGAGTGATTCACCGGTACCGGGTTTCTCGCCGCGCCGGAACACCCGGAAATCGTGCGGGCCGGTCTGCACCACATACCCCCGTTCGCGGAGGTCGCGGTACACCAGGAAACTCCGCAGGAAATTGCGCTCGCTGGCAAACTCTGAAAACAAGGTATCGAACGCATAACCGTCCAGAGTGATCTTCTGGCGGTGGATGAGATAGAGCGCCTCCTGGGGTGCAAGTTTCACGCCATCTTTTTCCAGGCGCCCGTACCCGCTCTGTTCGTAGAGCACACGCCCGTCTTTTCCCACCCGCACCGCGGTGCCGTCAAATGCTGCCTTCACTGCCGGATATATTGTCTGTACAGGATAATAAGGCACTCCGAACGCTGCGGGGGTTTCTGCGCGGTTGGCAAATCACTGAGCGAAATCCTTATGGATTACATAAATTCATTTCAATGGCTATAAAAAGGGTAAAACTCAATATATATAGTCAGATCGTATCTCATAAGTATGCTTATTTGCACGTCCCCGCGGGTCAATCTCATTCCGGGAAATTATGGGTAATACTATAAGATTGATCGATTACCCACACCGGAATCATTTAGCAGCCAAAACGCGGCGGAAAAATGAAGGTGCATAAAACCAACGACCCTGGATGCCGACGTAAGAGCACGATCAACCTTGCAGGTTTTCTTGCACGGTCATCAGTGAACGGACCCGATATCCGGTCAGTCGTCTGGGTGCAGGGATGCCCGATCCATTGCGAGGGCTGTTTCAACCCGTAGTTTTTACCATTCTCTCCCGCACAGCAGGTTACGCCATCAGAACTTGCCGACAGGATTTGTGCACAGGAACCTGTTGACGGGGTCACGTTCTCGGGCGGCGAGCCGTTTGCACAGGCAGATACACTGGGCGAACGGTTACAGGAACGTGGTCATTCCGTTGTAACATTCACCGCGTTTTCTCCTGATAGCGTTCTCCGATCTGCCCGGCCCGCATGGCGGCGCCTGCTTGCAATAACCGATCTCCTGATTGCCGGCCCCTATATCCAGTCCCTGAAATGCGATACACCGTGGATCGGTTCATCGAACCAGAGGATCATCCCACTCACGGGTTCCATTGTCCTGCCCGAATCCGATTCCCCTGTTTCTGGGCAGGTTACCGAGTTCACGATACATACTGATGGCACGCTCACCGCCACCGGTTTTCCCGATGCCCGGTTTGTCAAAGCGCTCGCACACCGCTGCAAGGGGGTGTGAAAAGTACCATGTCGCACTTCAGCCGCATCCGCACCAGGTTCCGTCACCGGGAGGCCCTGATCCAGTGCCTTGAGGAGTTAGGCCACACCGTCGAGACCGATACCATCATCAAGGGGTATCACGGGCAGCACACCGTAGATATCGCTGCGAAACAATCCGGTGGCTATGGTATTGGCTTTGTGAAGAACAGCAATGGCACCTATGATATGATTGCCGACTGGTGGGGTGTGTCCGGCACCGGCTAGAAAAAGATTGCTGACGACATGAAGCGGCAGGCAGAGACGATCCAGAAGGAGTACGCGAGGAAGATGGTGCTTGAGCAGACGGCAAAGGACGGGTTTGAGATACTATCTCAGACGGATGAAGCGGACGGGACTGTGCGGATTGTCGTACGGAGGGGGACATAACTATGCAGCACAAGGAACAGGATTTCGCGCGAAAATTAAATATCTTCCTGCGGGCCCGGGTCACATTAATCGTTGTAATGACCCAGGAGGAAGAACGAGTGGTTGCACAGGTAAAAGAGGTCTGTGAAAAATGGGAACCACCGCGCCAGTGTATTGCCTGGGACAGTGTGGACGGGTTCTCGGTTGTCTGTGGAAATTCTGGTTTTCTCGCCCAGTCACGCGATCCGCTCACGGCACTCGATGATATGGCCAAGACCGACGACAATGCGGTGATCCTGCTCAAGGACTTCCACGAGTTCTGGAATAACCCGCAGGTGAAACGCAAGATCCGCAACTTTTCCCAGAAGTTTAAGTACAGCCGGCTGACGATGGTGATCGTTACCCAGGTCCAGCGCGTGCCTGAAGAGATCCGTGATGAAGCCGTTCTCATTCACTTCCCGCCCCCCGGAGCTCCCGAACTCTCAAAAGAACTCGACTCACTCCTTGCAACGAGCGGGATTACCAGTTCGCTTTCAGAAGCGGGCCGGGAGAAACTGATCCAGGCGGCACTCGGCATGACGCTCAACCAGGCCCGACGCTCCTTTTCCCGGGCGATTGTCACGCACGGCACGCTCGATGACCGGGATATCGATGCCATCATCGCAGACAAGAAAGACGTCCTGAGCCAGTCGGATGCACTGGAGTTCTACAGCCTTACAGAGAATCCCGATAATGTCGGAGGTCTGGCCCAGCTCAAGGACTGGCTCCGGCTGCGGGCGCGGGCGTTTACGCAGGAGGCCCGGGACTACGGTCTGCCGGCCCCCAAGGGCATCGCCCTTATCGGAATTCCCGGAACAGGTAAGAGCCTGACGGCAAAGATGATTGCCGATCTCTGGCACCTGCCCTTGCTCCGGCTCGATGTGGGCGCCCTGTTCGGGAGTCTTGTCGGGGAATCCGAGGAGCGGACACGCCGGGCCCTCTCCCTTGCCGAAACGGTTGCACCGTGTATTCTCTGGAGAGACGAGATCGAAAAGGCATTTGCGTTAGGCAGCGGCGATGCTGGCACCAGCCAGCGGGTGTTTGCCCACCTACTCACGTGGATGCAGGACAAGACGGCCCCTTGTTTTGTGGTGGCAACTGCCAACAACATTGCCGCCCTTCCCCCCAAACTCCTGCGCAAGGGACGATTCGACGAGATATTCTTCCTCGATCTCCCCAATACCGATGAGCGCCGCGAGATCTTTTCCGTGCACTTAAAGAAACGCAAGTGCCTGCCGGCCGAGTTCTCCTTAGACACGCTCGCAAAGGAGAGCGATGGATACGTGGGTGCCGAGATCGAACTGACAGTGATCGATGCGATGTACTTAGCGTTCAATGAAAATATGCGCCGGGTCACCACTGAAGATATACTCGGCTGCATGAAGACGCAGGTGCCACTGGCAATCTCCCAGCGCGAGACGGTTGCTGCACTGCGGGCCTGGCTTGCTGAGGGGCGGGCGATCTCCGCATCGCGGGCAGCGCAGGCACGGGTGAATACCGGGCGGGGACGCTTGTCTTCCGGCTGCATGCCGGGCCGGGCAGGATTTGCAGCGATCACCCGATAGACGCGATCGCCCGGGGTGCTGCTGCGGCGAATCCCAATACTCCTGAACCCAACCGGATACGGAACGATTACGCTATACGTCACTGGGATCCCGTTGCACGGGAATACCGGTACCGGTTTATTGTCAGGAGCGGTGCCCGCTACCCCAGTGCCGGGCAGGTCGCACGATTCATCATCAGCGGGGCCTATGACGGGCAGGCGTACCTGGGCATCCCGCTCTGCGAGATCAGCACCGCAAGCCGTGACCCTCACAGCCACATAGAACTGGTCTCAAGCGACAAAGGAGAGATGCAGATCGCCGGGCCGGCTCCTGAAGCAATACCGGCGATAAGTCCGATGCTGGTCAACGAGCAGGAGCCGACCCTGCTCTACGCATCACCCCCGGCAAAGAAAGGCGCACCACGTGTTGAACACACGTTTTTTCTTGACCGGCAGGGATACCTGTGCCTCACTGCGCGGGATCTGCTGGCCGGTCTGATGGTAAAACGGGGTGCACAGGTATTAGGGCTCAATTAAAACAAGAGGTGAGAAAAATGACAATGCAGGAACTGGAAATTACGATTGACAACGAAGGCCGGGTACTGGTCCATGTCAACGGGGTAAAGGGTGAAAAGTGTCTCACCCTGACAAAAAATCTCGAGGATGTGGTGGAGGATGTGCAGGAGCGATCCTTTTCTCCGGACTACTATGAGCAGCCGGTTGTGGTTTCCCACTACCAGAAAAACGGCCTGCGGTAAGGACTTGAGTTAAAAAAATTTAAAAATCGGGGTTGATCATCCCAGCCAGAGGCTCAGCAGAAATTCTCGGTGATGTAAATCTTGTCATCCGACGAGAATGCAACACCGGTTCCTTCTAACTCGTACCGCGAAGTGAGGATATTCTGGAGGTGACCGGGGCTGTCCATCCACCCGGTGACAGCCCGCTCTGCAATCTCATCAGTCGAACTCCAGTTATACGAGGCAATTACCCCCTCGGCATTGGAATAGTACGCGGCGTACCGTGTCCCCTGGTAGAGGTTTTCCGAGATGCCATTATACGAACCGCCTTTGACAACTCATATACAGGGATAACCGGCAGCATCGCCCCGGCCCCTCGCTATCAGACCGTCAGGGTTCATATGCTCGAAGAAGTTCCGGGTCACCATATCCCAGCTGTGCCCCCGCGCAATATCCGCAAGGAGGGGATCGTAGGATAGGGCAGAGAGGCCATTCTGCTCCCTCTGGTTATTGATCAATGCGTGTACCCGTCCCTCCAGTGCAGACGGATCGATATAGGGCGCTCCCGGGGTGCTGCTGGTTAAGGAACTCGAAGGCGGTTGCGGGGGAACCTGCGTCACTGCCAGCGTGATGACCGATGTCGGTCTTGGTGTGGGCACTGTAGTTGGCACGGTTGTCGTGGGCGTGGGGAGGAGTGTACCTGTGATAGTCGGCACCGGCGTTATTGAAACCGTTGCCGGAGGGGGAGTTGAGGCGGAAGTTGCGCTCCTCGTGGCCATAGCAGTAACCACGATACCGGTCGCAGGGATAGTATTCACTCCTGACAGGGGAGTGCCTGACGAGGATTGATTGAGGGAGAGACTATCTCCGACACCGTCCGGGCCGGCAGCAGATGGGGCACTGGTCACCTGCGCAAGATGCGGGAGCAGGAGAACCGCTGCGGCACCAAGAAGTAAAATACCGGCAATCACCATTACCCAGACCGGGATACCGGAGCCGGTGGCAGAACCTGCTCCATGGCCACCCGACGCTGCAACAGGAGCCGGGTCCGGAAGCAGTGCACCGCAGTGAGGACAAAATCTCCGGGTCATGATCGCAGGAGCATGGTTAGCAGGATAGGAAAAATGTATCGGGTTTACCCGGCCAGTTCCCGCACTTTGGCAATATTCCCGCGATCATCCCGCCGGTCGTCAACCGGTGTCTCGCAGACCAGAGGGATATCCTTAAAGGCCGAATGGTGCAGGATGCGCCGGAACCCGTCCTCACCGATAAAACCCACGCCGATATGCTCGTGCCGGTCAAGACCACTGTTCCGGTCGCCTTTGGTATCGTTCAAGTGCACAACTTTGAGATTTCTTATACCCAGGAGTTCATCGAACTGGGCAACCGTATCTGCGATCCCCTCATCGGTCCTCAGTTCATAACCGGCGGCAAACGCGTGGCAGGTATCAAAACAGATGCCCACCCGTCCGGGAGTATCAATCCCGTCCATGATCCCCCGGATGTGCTCGAAACTGCTCCCGACACTGTTCTTCTCGCCCGCGGTGTTCTCAAGGAGCAGCATCACTGAATTGTCCGATTCATCAATGGCAGTGTTGATCGCCCTGATGACCCGTGCCCGCCCGCCGACGATACCGTCACCGAGGTGATGACCGAGATGCGTGACGAGGTAGGGGATACCCAGCCTTCCGCAACGGTCAAGTTCTTCTGTAAGTGCCGGCACGGATTTTTCATAGATCTCCGGTTTAGGTGAGGCGAGGTTCGGCAGGTAGGGCATGTGGTCGACAGGGATAATGCCGGTTGCCTTGATCTTTGCCCGGTACGCATCGCAGTCACTCTCTGATAGGGATTTGAATCCCCAGCCCCGCGGGTTTCTTGAGAACTGCTGGAAGAGATCGCAGCCTGCATCCTTTGCCCGGTCCACCGCGAGATCGAGCGAGCCTGCGATTGAAACATGGACACCGACACGTACCATAGCACACCGTTTTGTATGCATTCTGGTTCGAAGGGGATCTATGATAAGGTTGTGATCGTACCGGGCGGTTGCCCAGCGTTAAAAAAAAAAGAGTTATTTCTTTTTCATGACAAGGACAAGCCCTGCACGTCCGATCGCTCCAATAGCAGCAAGCGGCAGCATACCGGTTTTCGTAGTAGGAAGGGATGTAGATGTGGTAGAAGTGGGGGAATGGTGGAAGCGGTCGTCGGGGGCAGTGTTTTCAGGCATCTTCAGGTCTTGTGGTGGTCGCTGTGAGAATATTGGTCTGTGCTGCGCTGAGGGGTGGTACGATCTTGACTACGTAGACAGAAATTGCCTGGGGTTCGGTCATACCTGATTTATCCGGGCAGGTGGAGGACAATGCCTGTCCCTTGACAAATGTTACTGCCACACTTGAACCGTCATTCCTGCCATTTTAGGTAAAGGATTCACCGGGCTTGAGTGCCTTTGCAGCAACTTTCTTTCCTTCACTTATCACCCTTACGTTAGCGGATGTGGCAGTGCAGGTTGTGCCAGTACAGGCCTGGCAGTCAGGAACAGTAGTTGCATCCAGCACGTAATTGCCGATGAGGGGTGTCGGGATAGTACGTATATCGCCAACAATGTCGGTCACTAACTCCTCGTTTGACCGTGTGCCAAAGAGCGTTGCAAGCGTGATCCATGTCTCACCTGCACCACCAATACTGGTCGCAACTACAGGATCTCCGGTCTTAAAGACAGAAAATGCAGACACATCCGGTGCCGTCCCGGTGAGGACTTCAACATTCATAGGGGCATACTTACAGACCGGTGCACCACTTGCAGGATACGTGCACCCGTATTGCTGGGGGTGCTCGATGGTAATGGTATTCGTAGGCTGGCTAAGGGTAGCTATCGTACCTTTGAGGGTGACTTCCTGTATAACTGCACCAACGGGTACACACATGCAGCACAAGAACAGAGCTGCAATAAGGACAACAAGAGTTGTTTGTTTCACAGATATTCACGTTCCTTTTTTATATATCGACCGTTGTTGTGCAGGAATAAAAAAAGGATCATGAGTACCTGAACTATTTTGCAGTTGGACGACCAATACACAGGTATGCAGGTCACCTTCCTCGGTACCAACGGCTGGTTTGATACCGCAGCCGGCAATACGTGCTCGGCGCTTGTCCAGTCAGAAGAGTGTGATATCATCTTTGACGCGGGGAATGGCATAGCAAAAGCGGACCGGTATATCTCCCAGAAAAAACCGGTGTTCCTGTTCATCAGTCACCTCCATATCGACCACATCGCAGGGCTTCATACACTCGTCAAGTTCAGGTTAAAAAAAGGCCTGCACATCTTCACTCAGAAAGGAAGTGTCGCAGATCTCAATGCGTTTGTACGGGAACCGTATACCGTGCCGTTTTCCGGTCTTCCCTATGAAGCGGATGTCCTTGAACTGGCTGAAGGCAGGCACACACTCCCTTTCACCGTGGAGTGTCGCCCACTCGTCCACCCGGCCCCCTGTTTCGGGTATCGGCTGGAAATTGATGGAAAGGTGATCACGTATTGTACCGACACCGGCGTCTGCGATAATGCAATTGCGCTCGGGCGGGATGCGGATCTCCTCATCACCGAGTGCGGGCTCAAACCCGGAGAGAAGAGCCCAGACTGGCCGCACCTCAATCCTGAGGACGCAATCGGTATCGCCAGACGAGCGCACGCGAAGCGGCTTGCCCTCATGCATTTCGGTGCGGAGGTGTACAAGACCGTTGACGAGCGGAAGGCATTGGTGCAGCGGTATGAAAAAGAATGGCCAGACCTTATTATTGCTACGGATGACCTGACGATTCTGGTGTAAAATACGGATATATAAAAAAAAGATTATTCTTCCAGTTTTTTCATCAGCCACGCCATGTTGATCCCCAGTGTCCGCATGGTCGTAATCCCTTCATCGTCGCCATTCACATCGCCCGGCGCAAGCCCGATACCAATATTCCAGTACGACGAGCCCGGCACGATCATCTGGGTGATGAAGAAGAAATGGCTGAGTGTATCAAACGCGTGAATCACACCGCCCCTTCGCACGACAATCACCCCGACACCCACCTTCCTCCTGAACAGATCCTGGTTGGCTTTGGCCACAAATCTCCCGTCCGGTCGATCAGGGCCTTCATCTCCGATGACACATCAGAGAAATACGTAGGGGATGCAAGGATAATACCATCGGCTTCGAGCATCTTCTCAATACAATCATTAATCACGTCCCCTTTCATAGCGCACCGCTGGTCCTGGTTCTCAAAATACTTCATGCAGGCAGTGCAGCCCCGGATCTTCTTTCCCGCAAGCTGAACAAGTTCAGTTTTTATTCCCGCGTTTTTCAGTTCGTCAAACACCGTATCGACAAGGATTGCCGTATTCCCGTCTTTCCGCGCACTGCCATTAAATGCAAAAACCTTTATCCTCTTCACCTTATTATGATCCAATTTCCGTCCGGACTGATAAAATTTCGCGGTAGATGCAGCGAAAAAGATGCCGCCTTAGTGTGCCATCTTATGAGCTCTCACGCCAAATAGAGAAGTGATATGAATACTCGTATACAGTTCTCCGACTTCCACTTATCAAAGGAACTCGGAAAAGCCATTGAAGATATGGGCTTTGAAGAGCCCTCGCCTATCCAGGCACTCGCCATTCCTCTCATACAGGCTGGGCGTGACGTAACCGCCCAGGCACAAACCGGTACCGGCAAGACTGCCGCGTTCGGTATTCCTGTCATCGAAAAGATCGACCCCGCTAAACGTGTCGTCCAGGCAATCGTGCTCTGTCCGACCCGTGAACTTTGCATCCAGATCGCTGAAGAGTTCTCACATCTCCTCGCGCATCTCCCTAAGATCTTCGTTCTTCCGGTCTATGGCGGCCAGCCTATTGACCGGCAGCTGCGGGCACTTCATTCCGGGGTCCATATCGTTATCGGTACTCCCGGGCGCGTGATGGACCATCTCGATCGCAGGACGCTCAGTCTCCATGATGTCCACACCGTAGTACTCGATGAAGCCGACCAGATGCTCGACATGGGATTCCGGGATGATATCGAACTTATCTTAAAGAAAATTCCGCAGGATCGCCAGACCATGCTCTTCTCTGCAACCCTCCCCCAGCCGATCATTGATATCTCAAAGCGGTTCATGAACAAACCCGAGTTTGTCAAGGTCCAGTACGCTGAACTGACCGTCCCCCAGATCGAGCAGAGCTATATCGAAGTCAAGGAACGCGAAAAGATCGACATCCTCTGCAGGTTAATCGATATCGCCGACCCCCACCTGACGATCATCTTCTGCAACACGAAGCGCAGGGCAGAAGAACTCGGCGGCAAGATCAAGGCCCGGGGTTACCGTGCCGATGAACTGCACGGTGACATGAAACAGTCCCAGCGCGACCGCGTAATGGGAGGGTTCAGGAAAGGCTCAATCGAGATCCTGATCGCAACCGATGTTGCCGCGCGCGGTATCGATGTCGATGACGTTGACATGGTGATCAACTTCGACATCCCGCAGGATGTGGAGTACTATGTCCACCGGATCGGCAGGACCGGACGCGCAGGTAAGAGCGGCAAGGCGATCACCTTCGTCTCGCCCAAGGACTTCAACAAGCTCCGCGAGATCCAGCACTACGCAAAGGTCCAGATCCCCCGCATGCCCGTTCCCTCGCAGAGCGATGTAGCGGAAACAAGGACCAAGGCAGTGCTTGAAGCAGTCCGTGAAACGATCCAGGCAGGAGGTCTCGAGACCTTTACCCGTGTCATCGAAAAGGAGACAGAAGGAGATCTCAACACAGTTGACATCGCCGCGGCTCTCTTGAAGATGCAGATGGAAGAGCGTCTTGAGGCTCCGGCGGAGAAGCGCGAAGAGGTAGACTTTGCCGACACCGGTGCTGAAATTGGCATGGTCAGGTTCTTCCTGGCAGTCGGCAGGCAGCACAAGGTTGCCCCGAAAGATATTGTCGGTGCGATTGCCGGTGAAACCGGCATTCCCGGAAAAGCGATCGGCGCAATAAGGATTCTTGACTCCTACTCCTTTGTCGAGATTCCCAAGGAAAACGCCAACGAAGTTTATACCATCATGAAAGAGCGGACCATCCGCAACCAGCCCACCGGTATTGAACCGGCAGCAGGTAAGCGGGCCTATTAAGACCCCCATTTTTTCCCTGACCCATAACACTCAAATATTTCTCAAATAGATGTGTGTGTATGAACACCAGATGGGTTTTTTCCCTTTTCTTTGTCCTTGTCCTCCTGCTCGTAGCAGCAGGCTGTACACAGACCGCAGCACCGCCCGCAACACCAGCACCAACCGCTGTTGAGACGATTGCAACTGCAACGCCGGCTCCTGTTACAACTACCGTTGCATCATCAACACCCGGCCCAGTCCAGACTCTGCCGGATGCCTGGGGTATTGAGGTCCAGGTAGCAGGAAATGGTGAGTCGATCAATCCAGAGATTACCGTAACCTGCGTTGGCGGAAAAGGGCTCAATGTTGTCCCGCAACTTGACGTGAAAGTCACGCGCCCTGATGGCGTAGTGAAAACAGATTCTATCACAAAGCCCCTGTACAAAGGAAAATCGGTATCATTGCCCATCACCAACGCAATGGGAAATGTCAACCGGGTGGAAGTCTGGGCCATCAATCCCCAGGGTGACAAAGTAAAGATCTTCGATGACTACGTGCCGTTCCGGACGTATAACTAATTTTTTTTGCGTTCCGGTTCTCACCGGTAATGTAATCCTTTGCTTTTTTTCGTATTTTTTCCCTACCGGGGTTCACTCATCTTTGCCACAGAAAGAGTGATAATGGGAATAAAAATACCCACAGCAATAATTGCCAGTCCCACGGGTTCATCACCGCATGGCGGCCTGAAAACTACCCATCACCATTTGCTATCACAATCAGTGCTACAAAAAAGGATATAATTTTTATAATAGTCTCCATAATTCCTGGCTCCTTATGGTAGGATGGGAAGTACTAATAAAAAAGGACTTCTCTCATTCCTGAGAGTAACACAGGCATTTTTTTTTAGTCCGGTACACTTACCGTGATTGCTCAATACCAGAGAGAATATCACACCCTCCGGCAAAGATGCTGCACCAGGATCCAAACGGGTACGGCTGAACGAACAATCCCTCGAAAGAGCAATAAACACTGCCATCACAGTTTCCCATCAACCAGAGTGGTGATTCTTATTTCCCTGACCCCTATTCCCTTACGTATCGCTTCCCTGACGCAGGAGCGGACCAGTCTCTTTGAATATTCAATAGAACGTCTCGCTGAGATTATCCGGGAGATCGGTTTTCGCTGTACATCCTGCGCAAAGTGCTGCACACGGGGATTCAACGGGCATGTATTCCTGCTCGACCGGGACGTAACCGCGGTAAAAGCCATTGATCCCGATGCGCTGGAGCCCGCCCCTTCACCGGAGTTCTGCGACCAGAACGGAACATTCTATGTCTCGGGGTATGCCCTGCGGACACAGGATGATAAGGATGGATCCTGCTGGTTTTTGGAAGACGGGAAATGCCGCATCTATGATGACCGGTTTACCATCTGCCGGGTCTATCCCTATATGCTCCACCGCGAGCCCGATGAAGACGGTACTGTTGACTGGCGACAATTCTCCGGGCTTGACCAGCACGGGGAGTATAACACTCCCATCCCCAATGAAGAGAGCCTGAAGCTCGCCCGTGAGACAAAGGAGTATGAGAACGCGTTTCTCACGCAGGAGATCGAGTTCCTCGAATACATGCAGCACTATTTCACCCGCCATCACCTCCGCCATGTGCAGAAAGTGTACGATGACCGGTTGAGGGGATTTTTAAAGGGCGATGAGATCACCGTCAAGGTATATTACGACGGGGCACTCGAAGAGTGCAGAATCGTTAACCAATAAATTTTTTTTTATACCATTTTTCTCAAGGCATCTTCCCGGGATATGCAGATAGTGAGGAACTGGGAAAAACCTGCCAGATCAAATAGTATCAGGACCGTGGGGTTGAGCTCAACGAGTGCAATCCGGCCCCCATATTTCATAAATTCACGGCTGATGAACAGGATGACCCGCAACCCGGCGCTGGCCATATAGTCAGTATCAGAAAAATCCAGAATAATTTTTTTCGGATTGGTTTTTAAGTAACGATTTCTTTCAGGGTTCTTCTGTCTGCTTTGCCAGGCAGAAGTTGCAGATGGAATGGACGAGTTCCTTTTCCTTGTCCCGGATCAGGCAGTAATAGTCCCTGCCCCGCTGCTCGACTTTGAATCCCCCGGGAAACGGCATACCCACCGGGTGACCCGGCTCACCGAGTACAAACATGGAAAACGCTGCGATCAGGTAATAGAAGAGCCGGTTCTTGGGGTTCCAGAAGTATGGGTTGCGCTCACTGGCATCATCCCATGCAAAACAACCTTCCGGCAGCATATCACAGAATTTCTGGAATGTTTCAGGATCGGCCAGAGGGGTATTCATCCGCACAAACGCCCCGCGCTGGTGAAAGGACAGGAGTTCGTGATGCTTCCCGAAGAGCTGTTTGTGGAAGTACGGGCGGATTGTCTCGCGGTACGGGGACGGGAGTTTTTCTACCTCATTGTAGAGGCGACCCCCGATGATCTGAAGTTCAAAGAGGGAGTACTGCTGCACTTCATGGACAAGGATGGTGCCGAGTTCCCCGCGTGTCCGGGCCGTGCGGATATGCAGGGCAGCCTCGCGGATCATGCCAGACTCTTCCGCGTACTCCTCATGAAGGCCGGGCGATTCCGTGACAGATCCCATGCAGGTATACACCTTGTACTACAGTGTCTCAAAAAGAAACGGGAAAAAGGTATGTGTTGAACTACAAAACAATCGAACGCTGCCATCAACACATTGGTCAAAAATATCCTGGATAATCCATGAACAGGATCAGTATCCCTTTTTTTCGTACACTTTTGGTGCATATTTTTCTGGCTATATTTTCTTTTTTTTTTTTTTTTTGAATTTGTTTTTGGTCAGACCCTGCTCGAAAAACTTCTGCTCTGTAGAAATGATTTCCTCACGAAGAAAAACCGAGTGAAAAACAACCGAAAGATCTAAGGTATGGTGTCTCCTTACAATGTTATGCTAGTAAAGAATAAGGAGATAATTAATAAATCGTC
>JBAZRZ010000031.1:0-24460 GCA_041662685.1 Methanoregula sp. | reverse complement strand
TGTCATGGACCGGGGATATGATTCCGAGAAAATGCACCGGTTTATCCGTGAAACTCTTAAAGTGGATTCGATTAGTCCAGCTCGGATCCATCAGGGTACCAACAATGTCTGGGGGAAATATCGAAAGAACCGCTCTGCCAGGGAACAAGATTGGTGAAGGTATCTACGGCAATATTCGAAGCCGTGATGACATATTTCCCCCCGAAATGCTGGAGTATCGTGTTGGCTTGTGATTCATTGGTGCTCAGGAAATAGGCGGCCCCTCCATTGGCACCCCCAAGGTTATCCTGGAACGGGTTGGTGATCGGAATGTGGTGTGAGAAGACCGTGATCCAGTGCCCGGCATCCCAGACCGCCATGATACCATAGGACTGTGCCGGGTAGGTAAACCCGGCGGTATTATATGACTGGTAATAATCAATACCCGTATCCGGGCTGTTTACTCCCAGCCATTTCAGCGATTCAATCCAGTCCGGAGATAAGGTATGTTCCGGTGTTTCCCGTCCGTAACTGATGTCCTGCGAAAGGGAGAGCACAACAAATGCAGCCGTGATAATAAGAACGAGAATGACAAGAATATCCTTTATGGATTCAACCGTATTTGTCGGGGTGGGCTCAGGACGTTTTTGTTCCCTTTTTTTATTTTGTTTTGGGAGGAATCCGGGGGACTGGTCCAGGAGGATATCCTTCGATAGCACACGAGCCGGGAAAAACCGGGATGTTACCGATGCAAGGCACTGGTGGATTTTTTCCCATCTCATGGTGAGTGCGCCTGCGATACAGATCGCGGCGAGCAGGGCAATATTGACGGTGAAATAATGTAAAAACCGCTGGAACTGGATGGTCAGAAGCAGCAGGACCACTGACCATACCGCAAGAAAAACCGTGTTGCACTCCCGTTTTTTTATCAGTGCGTAAGCGAGGACCATCAATCCGCCAAGCATCAGGACCAGGGCAAAATTGAAATTGTCCCATGCATTCGGCAGGGTCCAAGGCAGTGTCTCTACAAGCCCCACGGAATACGCTGAAGAACCAAATACGAGTCCGAGCGTCTGGTTACTGATGGCACTGAGCAGGGGATTGATCTGAATGAGAATGAGTTCCCCGATGGCAATTACTGCCAGACACATCGTGTACAGCCATTTTTTGCCGGCACAACTCCTGCTCAGGATGGCAAGCACGATCGTTTCACCGATAAGTGCACCTTGCACATACACGACCCCGATTGAGTATTGTGTTATAGAGGTCCCGGGTTGTCTGATGCCAAAGAGCAGGAGCAGAACAGCAGTTACTGATAATAAGATCACATTGACGATGAGCAGATGGTCTGAGTTGTTCCCCTGGTAATAATCCAGAATGTACTGGACGGCTGTGTATATTGCTACGACCAGCAACACCAGGATGACGGTGGTCGATGACAGCAGCGCAAGGAACCAGGTAATACCGGCACCGATCGAAAAGACGACCGGGAAGAAAAATGTGGTACCCTTTTTCAGGTCCACGGGATTTTTTTGCAGGTAATTGAGTGCCGAACAATAGATGAGGATAAAGATCGTGCTGAATAACACTTCAGATACATGGTGATCGGTCCAGCCATCCGATGACATCGTGAAATAATACAGGGAAATGATTGCGATCAGGCAGGCAGCTGCGAGGCCGGCGCACCGGTTCCACAATTGTTTTCCCAGATAGTACATGACAGGAACCATCATCATTGCCATGAGCGGCGCCACCCATCCGGAAATAAAAAAGATTGCATCCCGGGTAGTTGCGCCAGTCAGGAGACAAAGGGTTGCTGCAATGAAGGGAACAAGCGGACCCCAGTCGATGGTTTTTCCCTCCGAAATGCGGTCATGGGATCAAACCAGTTGTACTGGGGAAAATGATTCACCATCACCTCGATCTGTCGCAATGTGTAGTAGCTGTCCGTATCGTGGAGATAGAGAAAAACCGCGTCATGGATGAAGAGTGCAGGAATAGCCCGTAAGGCCAGGGCGAGTGCCATGAAAAACAGCAATACTGCACCGATTAAGTACTGGCGTTTTGTTAATCTCTTAAAAAAACCCATGATCCCCCCAAATCAATTCACAACAGTGTAGCAGATTTTTTTTGTAACCGGTCAATATTTCACATTCATGACAATAATTCTTGCCGTTTAATTTTGATGCATTCCTGCAGCACCATCGGATCCAGACAGTCCTGGATTCAGGTAAGGTTTTTCGACGGTTCGTATCATGGTGGAGGCATGCTGTCAGGAATCTTCAGGAGAGGTATCCACCATTACATCCCGTGCATGCCATGCAAAGAAGACTGCAGCAAGGTTGAGTGCTGCGGCAAGGAAAAATGCTGCCTGGAACCCGGCAGCAATCGAGGGCATCGGAATCGTGAACGGATCGTGGTATTGTGCTGCCGCCTCCCCGACAAGCAGGGTTTCAGAAAATGCGATCTGGAAGATCACAATCCCTAGGATCATGCCCGTATTGCCCAGAGATTTCATGACCCCGGATGCGGCTTCTTTCATGTGCGTGGGGCTGTGATCCAGGATAAGTTTTGTATTGGGAACAAGGAATATCCCCCGGGCAAGACCGAGGATGATGAGTGCAATGATGGCGGGTACGAGAGTGATGCTGGCGTTAAGGCCGGCAAAGAACGGTACACCGCAACTGCCCCCAGTGCGCCGATAACGCAGAGTGTTCTTGCGCTGAACAGGTCCGTCAGTGAGCCCACCCATGGGCAGGTCACGAGCATCACTGCGCCGGGCACAATGATGATGAGGCTGGTCAGTTCAAGGGAATAGCCCAAAACCAGGTGCAGGTAGAACGGGAAGAGAAAGACCGGGCCGTTAAAGACCATCTTTAAAAGGAAATACGAGATGTTCGCGTTGGTGAAGTGCCGGTTTTTGAATAAGGAGAGTTCAAAGGCGGGATCCTCCGTTGCACTCTCGTACACAATGGCCAGCGTCAAGAAGGCAAAGGTAAATAAAATGAGACTTATCGTAACAAGACTCATGAGTTTAAAAACATGCACCGAACTTATTGCAAGAATCAGCGCAAAGGTGGCAAAGGAGAAGAGACATGCCCCCGGTAAATAAAACCGCCTTTTTGTAAACGTTTCTTTAATTCCTGGCAAGGTGAACCAGCCGGTTGCAATGATCACGATGCAGACGGGCACATTTACAAAGAAGATCCAGTTCCAGGTGAGCATATCGGTAATTGCCAGTCCCCGTGGAGCGCCCATGATGACGCTGAGTACTGCTGCCCCGGAGACATACGCGAACCCCCGTCCGTGCCATGCTTCAGGGATATAGCGTTTGACGTATGCAGGGCCAATAGATGTGATCATCGCCGCACCCACGGCATGGATAATGCGGAACAGAATGAGCTGGTTAACGTTAACAGAGAGACCGCAGAGGAGTGATCCCAGGGCAAAAATAAAAGAGCCGGCAAGGAACACCCTTCGATACCCCCAGACATCACCGCGTTTTCCGAAAAAGAGGAACAGTCCCGAGAGGACAAGCAGGTATGCGATGACTGATGCGGAGGCAAGCCCGGTGCTCGTCCGGAGATCGACTGCGATCAGCGGGAGCGAGACATTGATACTGCTGACTGCAAGCGAGCTTACCAGGGCGCCAAGGGAGATGAGAGCGAGGTTGACCTGCCAGTGATGTTCATCGGTATCTGTCAGGGTTCGTACATCCCTTATGAGAAGATCATTGTCCCGGCTATATGAGTGTTTCAATTTTGATTTGGAATTGTCCAAATGCAGGATAAAACGCAACTCATTTGTGTGTGAAAAACGAGTAAGGATCAGATGGTCTGGATCGGTTCTCCGGACGGATAAAAATAGTAATTGTCTTCTGTTGTATACTGCTTGTAGTTGCAACCGTTATCTTTGCTATCGGGTTTGCTGAGCAGGCACAGTTCAGAAAGCATCTGATCCAGGACAGGCTTAAAATCACCGCCGCCGAGCTTGCAGGGCAGGTGAATGGCGACGGGCTGCTAACCTTAAAACCGGGCGATGAAGGAACACCTCTCTATCTCTCGTTTGCCAAGATGATCAACCATTCCCACAGCAGTGACCCGTATCTCGTTAATACGTATATCCTGCGGGTGGATAACGGGACTATCTGGTATGTTATTGATGATACCTGCCTCACGCACGGGCTGGCTTCATCGGTGGCAAGGATCGGGGATCGGGTAACAGAGGATAAGACAGTGATCAATGCATCGCTGAGCGGGCCTCAATATTCTCCTGAAGTCTATACTTCAAAGTGGGGATCGTATCTCTCCGGGTATGCCCCGGTCAAAGATTCCAATGGCACGGTTGTCGGCGTACTTGGCGTTGACGAGACGGCAGATTCCGTGATCCAGTACGAGTATTCCAGCTTATTCCATCTCGTTCAGGTGGTATGAAAAGCAAGTCTGGTCATGCCGGAGGTGTCTCCTGAGCCATTCAGACTGTTGCCGGTTACTAAAAAAACCCCGCATTTTATTATCCCGCCTCCCAAAATACTTGTAGATGCGAACCAACCGTCACGAGTATTTCCTCGACCTTGCCCTGCGGTGCGCCCACCAGGGAACCTGTCTCCGCCGGAATTTTGGCGCGATCATTGTGGATGAATACAATACGATCGTCTCGACCGGCTACACGGGAGCCCCCCGCAAGCAGATGGACTGCACGGAGCTCAACCGCTGCTGGCGAAAGGACCACGACATCCCGTCCGGCTCCAACTACGAGCGGTGCCGGAGCGTACACGCCGAGATGAATGCCCTGCTCCAGGCAGGAAAACTGGCCCGGGGATGCACGCTCTACCTTGCCGGATTCGATGTCGAGACCGAAGCGCTCACCCAGATCTGGCCGTGCTTCCTCTGCTCGAAGATGATCGTGAACTCGGGGGTCACCAATGTGATCATGCGGACCAGTGATAAGGAGCGCCGCGAGATGGACCCGATGGTGCTCTACCAGATGCGGAGCCGCGAATCGTTAGGAGATGACGCGAAATAATTTTTGTGGAATAGTAAAAAGGGACATTACCGCAAAGCGAGGATCATATCCCTAACCCCGCTCATTTTTTGTCATCTTTCCCGCCTTATCCATCATTTTTTTTGCGCTGCCTCATCGGCAACTACCCCGGCTGCGATCACGATTGCCGGGTTCATCAGGTACCGGATGCCAATCTGCGTCAGGTAATCCCCTGCTGGCATCCCCAGGAGTCCCACGAGCACGACGGCATCAAGCGCCCAGTTTATCCCAAGCCAGACCAGCCCGTGATCACGGCTTCGCGGGTGTAGGACACACGCACGCTTTTAAAAAACCAGACGGTGAGGATCGCTGCGGTTATGGAGGAGACCACGATCATGATCGACTTGAACAGGGTCGGATCGATCGCGTGTGTCCCGTCACGGCCATAGAATGGGACTGCTGTAAGGAAGGGCACTAACCAGCTGAGTACACTGGCGATGAGCCGGCGACCCCAGATTGAGCGGGTGATGGCAGTCATGGATGCAATATTTTTGTGGGCCGGATATTGAAAGGATCGGGTCTGATCCACGAAAGTTTTGTTGATGAAATGGATCTCCTGCCCTGCAGCAACCCTGTTTGAGAAATGACGATTGAAAAAAAGGGACGGGTGGGGAGGTGTGTGTGTTATACCCTACCTGTCCCGCTTTTTTCGTTGCTGGTACTTTTTTAACGTGCCGGACAGCGTCTTTTCCCTGTTATGAGGTGATGAAAGGTACGAGTGACGAATGCTAAAATCACCATTGTCTCGCTGTATTTCAGGATCAGAACCATGGGCACACAACCGCGTGAGCGCATGTTCTTGTCCACCGGCATCGCTGATTTTCGTGCAGTGTAGGCACAATCCCAATGCTGTGCATTAGCGCACAAACACTAAGCACAATATCTAACTTAATCACAGCCTTTAATAAATCAATCGATCAAAGATCGAAGCAGTGCGGTGAACCGGCCTGTTCGGGGTAAAAATACTTTCACCGTAATGTTAAATGAATAATGAGGTAATTCAGGCAATGGAACCAGAAGACAATGAGATCACCCGTATCAAGGAGGTGCTCCGTAACAACCCACGCGGGATGAACATCAAGGAGATCTCAGCCGCGGTGGCCATGAGCCGTAATTCCATTGCAAAATATCTCGATGTGCTGACTGCAGCCGGGCAGCTCGAAGTCCGGTATGTCGGGAATGCGAAACTCTTCTATCTTGCAAAACGCGTGCCCCTTGAATCGATGATGAGCATGGGTCCTGACATGATCGCTGTCGTTGACAAGGATATGCGGATTGCCCAGGCGAACTCCCCGTTTGTTGATTTTATCGGTGCACCCAAGAACCGGATCATCGGTGCACGGTTCTTTGACCTTGCCGCGGCCCTCCTGCCGGTCGAGCAGATAATGGGCTAGCTCCAGCAGGAGAATGCAGGGACCGATGCACGCCACGAGTTCCGGATTAAAAAAATGATAAGGAGATATACTTCAATGCGCTCTGCATCCCCACCCTCTTTGAAGACGGGGATGCCGGTGTGGCCCTGAGATTTGAGAACATCTCTAACCAGAAGCAGGCCGAACTCTCCCATGAGGAGAGCCAGCGGCTCTTTGAGGCTGTCCTGTATGCCTCCCCTGCTCCGACGTTTGTGATTGGCAAGGATCATTATATTCTCGCATGAAACCGGGCAATGGAGACGTTCTCCGGGTTAAAAGCCCCCGGCATGATGGGAACCCGCCGGCAGTGGCAGGCGTTTTACCCTACTGAGCGCCCGTGTCTTTCCGATCTGGTCATCGAGGGTGTAACGGACCGGATACGGGAATGGGATCCTGACACCGGCCTGCAACCGGTATCCCCTGACGGGACTTTTGCGGTAGAAGAACTACTGCCCGCACCCGGTGGGAGCCGGAGACTCCGGTTCACGGTAACTTCCGTGATGAATAATGACGGGGAGCTGATCGCAGCGGTTGAGACGATCGAAGAGATTTATCAGAAATAATATTTTAAAAACCACGAAAAAATCGTGTTTATTTTTTTTTCTGTTCAAGGATGGTTATGCGGGGATAAAACCCGAATTTCCGGTAAAATTTCCAGGCCTCCTCATTGCCATCGTCGACAGATACCCGTTTCCTCCGGACCCCGCAGGCATCCATCCAGGCAAGTGCCCGGGAGATCAGGTCAGAACCGATGTGATGCGAGCGGTAGTCGGGCTCTACAAAGATCGATTCGATCTCCCTGTTCTTTTCTGATGATACCGAACTCACGCAATAACCAACGAGCCGGTCCGTCACCGGATCCCGTGCCAGATCGAGGCGTAACGTTCCTGTGGATGTGATCATTTCAAAATATTTCTTCCGGTCATCGAAGGTCATCTGTTCATAGTGGAAGCGGAAGTGAGAAGCCCGTTCGTGGTGATGCTCGTTGAGCTGCACCCAGAGGTGCCGGATGGTCTCAAGATCGTGTTCATCCGCCGTGATGTATTCTGCCCGGAACCTGGAGGTAACTTTACCGGAACTATTGTGGGACGATGGCACTTTAAGCGCACTGGTCGAGATTGATTTTACTCCAGCAAAAAACCCGGACTTATCATTGGCCCATCGTCATTTTGTGTGGGTCAGATACGTAATCTACTTCATTTTTGATGTTCACTCGTATGGGGAACGCCCGGTCGGTCTTTTTTATGTCAAATCCCGCGCAATATCCTTACCGGAATGGTGATCAACAATGACCAGTTTTTTCGATAAGGCAGCAGTATTCTGGGACAAAGATCCCGGGCGGATGCAGATGGTAAAGACGATTGCAGATGCCATGATCAACACCCTGCACCCAGAGGGGACTAAGCTGGTGATGGATTACAGTACCGGCACCGGTAACATTGCGCTGCGGATTGCTCCGCACGTGAGGCGGATCATCGCGGTTGATTTAGCACAAGGCATGCTCGTGGTGCTTAAGGAGAAACTCCAGACTGAGGGTATCACCACCATCGAGCCCCGGGAATGGAGCATTGGACAGAATATCGCTGATCTTCCTGTGGTTGATCTGATCGTGAGTTCGATGACCCTGCACCATGTCAGGGAGACGGCTGCTGCGGCCCGGACATTTCATGAACTCCTGCGGCCCGGAGGAAAAATTGCGATTGCTGATCTCGATTGCGATAACGGGGAGTTCCAAGAAACCCCTGGCATTGCAGAGCACGACGGTATCGACCGGAAGAACCTGCAGCAGGTTTGTGAGCAGGCCGGGTTTGATTCCGTCAGGTTCAGTGAAGGGGCCACGATCCATAAGATCTCGTCCCGTAGGCAAACCCCGGGATTTTACGATCTTCCTGATGACGGCAGAGCAGCGTTAAAGGGATTTTTTTATCACAGTCATTGTGCGATTGGAGCACCTGCGAGTGCGTTACTTCACGATGCGGAATGGTCTTTACCGGGTGGGATTTTTAAACACCCATCCACACGACCCCGGTGGTTTATCCCCCCATTTTCAGGAATTTTGCTGCTGTTTTATGAGACCCGGTGCACATTTGCGGGCATCACATCTTTTTCCCGTTCTGCTTTGAACGGGGTTTGAGTTTGGATTCTTTTTTTAGGGCAGCAGAGCTCCGCTCTTTTACTGGATTTCTGGCAACCGGTTGTGTCGGACTAATTTTCCAACCAGATCAGGTATTCACCACCATGGTGAATGCAGAAAAAAAGAGCACTTATCTGGGAGAAAAAATCGCTCACTTCTTAACGATTTTTCAATTTTGGAGAGTAATCATGTGGTTTTTGATATTCCGGCCAATTAATAATATTCATATACCCCTTTTCTTCCACTGGAGCGGACGGTATATAAAGTCCCGATTGCCCCTGCACTGGATTTAAAGCGATTGTTGTGCGCGCGCTTTTTCCACTATCCTGTCCCCTTGTGTGGACTATGAAGGTATGCGGTATCCATTCCGTGAAGGGATCATTCAGCGGTCACAGATCGGCCCGGATCCAAAATCGATTGGACACATGAGCCGGTCCCCAGAAAAACCGTTGGGTCAAAAGTTCAAGCAAACAGGCCCGATGTTATAATCCGTAAAAGCACTTTCCGGTACTATCTTTTATATCCTTTTCGCCACGGTGCCCGGAACCGGGTCCGGGTTTATAGAAGGGCTATGAAAAAATGAAGGGAAAAGATGTGCGGGCATTTTTTTGTGCCGTTGGCTTTCTGCCGGGTCTGCTCGTCGTCCATCAGCAGGTGGATGGCGGTTAAAAATATCCTGCCATACTCCCCCAAACCTCATATACTTCGCCCAATGTATCCAGAATTGCCCATCGTATATCCAGCCTGAGGACCGGTTTACTTCCTCCCCACCATCCGGAACTTCCCGGCCGGTATCGCGATCTCAAACCGGCTCCCCTTCCCCACCTCGCCGCACTCCCGGATAGAGATACCGGTCATGGCAAGGATCTCCCGGATCAAAAAAAAAGGCCCAGGCAGAAATTCTTCCCAAACCCCCGTAAGAAGATCGTCTCTTTATTCTCCAGCGGCACGCCAGGGCCGTTATCCTGGCAGACAAGCACGAGCCGGCCGGGTTCCTCTTGCAAAAAGAACCGGATTCCCGGCTGGGGACCGGCATACCGTAAGGAATTATCCAGCAGGTTGTAGAGCACCTTCTCCAGCAGCGGATCTGCATAGATCTCAATATCGGAGCAGCGGTCGTCGATCGTGACCGATGAAATTTTCAGCGGCAGCCGGGCCTTCTGGATGCTAACCGAAATATTCTGCCACTGGGAGGACTCCACACCAATCGTCTGGTAATCGCGGGCAAAGAGGATCTGTGCCTGGATCATATCGATTACCTGTTCGCTCTTCACAAGATACCTCTGGGTCGTGGTATCGCCCGACGGCTCCCCGGCAAGGGTGAGATAGGAGTTGAGCACGGTAAGCTGGTTGAGCATGTCGTGCCGGGTGATATCGTTCATCAGGTTGAGCTTACGGTTGATCATCTCAAGGTTCTTCTCCGCATTCTTCCGGTCGGTGATATATGAGGATATGACCGTGATGGCGATCACCTCGTTTACCCCCGGATCGATGACCGGGTTGAGTTTCCGGAGGAAATACCGTCCGTTCTGCTCGTACTCATCCTGCACCTGACTTTTTGATGCAAGAACCCGCGCGACCTCCCCGGCGAAGATCGCGGTTTCATCTTCCGAGTGGAAGTCCCCATAGTGTTTCCCGACATACATCCCGGGTGAAAGACCCCGGCGGAAAAGGTGCCGGGCATTGATCAGGAGATGCCGGCATTCGCGATCGACGCTATATATCGAGTCTTCGACCGATTCGACAAACGAACGGTATTGCATCTCGGATTTCCGCAGTTTCTCCTCAGCGTCCTGCAAGAGGCGAAGGGCTTCGATGGTCTGCTGGTACTTCCCGAGCCGCAAAAACTGGTCACCGAGGGTATGCCACGAACTGGAATCCTGTGGATTGACAGCGAGCGTCTGGTGGAGTTGATCGATCATCTCATTATACAGGGTGGTGCTCCCCGAAACGGAAGGCTGATGAGATGATGTTGGTTCGGTTTTTCTGGTCACAGCCGTACGTGGAGGCTCCCGCTGTACTGCCGGATCCGGTTGTGCCATTGACGGGTGAGCGGTCCTGAAGAAGAGGTCGGGCATGGCGGAGTTTGCCGGTGCAGGCTGGGGTGTTTGGGTAGCCGGATTTTCCGGAGGGTGAACGGGGACTATTCCCCCGTTGGGGGTGTTCCGGAGCAACGCCGACCGTTTCTGCGGAACGATAATCCGGAGATTGCCGGGGGATTGCAGGGCCGCAGTGGGTTGTGAGGAGGATTCAGTTTGCCATTTTACCCGGTCGCGTTTTTTCATGGCGCTGCTGATGCCGATGGGCAGTTTGAGCGGAATGCCCGTAACGCCGCATTTATCCTGCAACACATTGGCTGCGTCGTGCGAGGCGAAGGAGCCGAGTGCGAGCGTAACTTCCGAATTACCGGCATCACGGATCTCGGCAACCGTGGCCCCGCCATCGGGATACATCTGGTATTTGCTGGTCAGCGGGGTGTCGAGCACATTGGACGTGTCCGGGAACATGATCATTTTGACGCCGAGCGTATCCACGATCCGGAGGATCTCCCACATGTCGCCGGGATTGACAAAGCCCGGCAGGACATTCATCTGGGATTTCTTTGTGGTGCCGTCAGCCTGCGCAAGATACGAGACCATTGCTTTGCACATGCCGGAGAACCCGGTGATGTGGGAGCCATGGTAGCTCGGGGTGTTAACGTGAATGACTGCTTTTCCTTCCGGAATTTCTGCCGTTTTGATGATATTGGGCAGATCGTCACCAATGGTCTCGCTCAGGCAGGTGGTATGGATTGCCATGATCTCGGGATTGTAGATTGCAAAGACATTCTTGATGGAGGTCTTTAAGTTCGCGGCACCGCCAAAGACCGAGGCGCCTTCGGTAAAGGAACTGGATGACGCGAGCACCGGGTTCCGGAAATGCCGGGTGAGGTGCATGCGGTGGTACGCGCAGCAGCCCTGCGAGCCGTGGCTGTGAGGCTGGCATCCGTGAATACCAAGCGCGGCATACATGGCGCCGAGAGGCTGGCAGGTTTTAGCCGGGTTGATTTTTCCGGTCGTGTGTACAACAGGACCTTCCGGTATGCATTCAAGCATTGGTTTCATTCAGTGGTTCTTCTTTAGTCTCCCAGGGGGGAGTGATCAGTTTCCATGCGGGGGTTGTCAGGGCAGTGACAACGTCGCGGGCAAAGTTCAGTGCACCATTGTAGCCGGCATACGGACCGCTATAGTCATAGGCATGCAGCTGTTTTGACGCGACTCCCATCTTGTGGACAATGTACTTGTCCCGGACACCTGAGAGGAACAGGTCGGGTTTTGCCGTCTGGATCAAAACCTCGACTTCGTGGTGGTTGGCGTCGTCGATGATGACCTGCCCGTCTTTCATGTTCGGGTAGATACCCTCGTAGTAGTTGAGCGGAACTGCTTTTTTCAGTTCATCGTACTTCTCTTTGGACATGTTCAGGTGAACATGGGCTTCCTGGTACATTTTTTCATCGGCCACGAGATGCAGTTCAGGAATATTTTTTGAGTCCGCATCACTTTTAATCGTGGAAATGACCTGGCGGCCTTCGTAGTCATCGCGGTGAGCGAACTCGTAGCCGGCAATGATCATCTCCATGCCGAGGTCGCGGAGCAGGTACTGGTAGTGGTGACTCCGCGAATCGCCGACAATCGCAAACGCGGTCTTGCCTTTGAGGATCTTGCTGTACTGCTCCAGGACCGGTGCAACCCGTGCGGTCTCCCGCTCGATGACAACTTCGGTCTGTTTGATGATTTCTTCATCTCCGAAACACTGTGCCATCTGGCGCAGCGACTGGTTCGTGGAGTCGATCCCAATGAAATTGACTTTCAGCCACGGTGTGCCGTACTTGGTCTCCATCATCTCGGCGATGTAGTTGATCGAACGGTGACACTGCACGAGATTTAAGTCCGCGAGGTGCAGGTTTTTGATGTCAAGGTAACTGGAATTCCCGGTCAGCACACAGTTCACCGTGTAGCCGATCTCGTTGAGAATTCGTTCCAGTTCCCATCCGTCACCGCCGATGTTGTACTCCCCGATCAGGTTGATGACATGGTTGCCGGCTTTCCGCTCCGTTCCGGTACCGATGACTTTCTCCATTAAGTTGTTATTCGCGATATGGTGGCCGGCTGACTGGCTGACCCCCTTGTAGCCTTCGCAGTTGTAGGCGAGTACCTGGATTCCGTGACGTTCTTCGGCGGCTTTCGCCACCGCATTGATATCATCTCCGATAAGACCCACCGGGCAGGTGGGCAGGTGGCACAGATGTTAATTGCCCGCGGGTGGAACGCTGCCACCACCTCCTCGATCATCTTTGCGAGTTTCTTCTCCCCGCCAAAGACGATGTCGGGCTCCTGCATGTCGGTGATGAAGCAGAGCTGGGTATAGATCTTGTCTTTCGGGGTCGTGTCATCCGCCCGCGCTTTGTTGCGGCGTGTTCCCCATCTGTAGTACCCGCAGCCCACCGGGCCGTGGGTGATGGTGATCATATCCTTGATCGGGCCGACGACCACTCCTTTGCACCCGGCGTACGCACAGCCACGCTGCGAGATGATACCGGGAATCGTCCGCGTATTCGCTTCGATCTGCGGACAGCATGCAGCCGTCTCATCTTTTACAATGAGATGCTTTTTCAGGTTTTTCTTTACGAGATCCGGGTAGGGTAAGAGCATATCCTCTAGGGTTCCGTCCATTTCTGCCATTTTTTTCCTCCCGTTTTACCAGATATCTGCTTCACTGGTGCGCACCCGGACTGCATCGGATACCGGCAGGACAAAGATGGTCCCGTCGCCAATCCCGTATTCTGTCCGGTTCGCTTTTGCCACTGCTTCGATGATTCGCGGGACATCGTCATCGTGTGCCAGGATCGTGAACAGGCGCCGCGGGAAGAACCTCGAGCCATCCAGGAAACTGGTCACCATCTTCTCGGTATCCGCGGATTCGCTGAATTCGTCCATCCCCATGAAGAGGAGTTTCTCCTTGCACTCTTCGATGGTTTGTGGATCCGTTACCAGGTTTCCCCGGCCGAGCACCTTTACCGCGGTAAACCCGGCTACGCCGGCCGCGACGAGAGCTTTTTTCGTGGCGCCGGTCTTCTTCATCCGGACGATCGCCATAATTTCTTTCATCGTGCTCCTCCTTTTAGAGACCCTGGGTGCCCTTTGAGATGGTGTAGACCTCATCAACGGGGCTGACGAAGATCTTGTCGTCCCCAAACGTGCCTTCCGTTCCGGTCTTTGCGATCGATAAGATCATCTTGATGACCTTGTCCTTGGCATCCTCCGGGATAACCATCAGGATGAGGGTCTTTGGGATCTCATCATAGACCATCCCCCCGATCTTGATCCCTTTCTGCTTTCCGCGGCCCACGACATCGACCATGGTCGCTGCATTGAATTCCGCAGTGGACAGTTCAGCAAGCACTTCATCTTTCTTTTCCGGCCGTACAATTGCTCGTATCAGTAACACGATTTTCACACCCGCCTTTTTTTTTTATCTCGTCTCGTAATTTTTCCGCACTTCACATCGCGTCAAGGAACCCGTGCTGCATCATGAGCTCTTCCAGGCGTTCCTGGGTCATCGGTTTGGGGATGACGAACAGCTTGTTCCCATCGATGGCTTTTGCCAGGTTCCGGTACTCATCTGCCTGGCCCGATGTCGGGTCGAAGTCGATGACGGTCTTCTTGTGGATCTCGGCCCGCTGGACGAGGTTGTCACGCGGGACAAAGTAGATGAGCTGGGACCCGAGCTCCTCGGCGAATGCCTTGAGAAGGGGAAGTTCGTTGTCGACTCTCCTGCTGTTGCAGATGATACCGCCAAGCCTCACTTTTCCGTTATCGGCGTATTTCTTGATCCCTTTTGCAATATTGTTCGCCGCATAGAGCGCCATCAGTTCACTGGACGCCACGATATAGATCTCCTCTGCCTTTCCTTCCCGGATAGGCATGGCGAAACCTCCGCAGACCACATCACCAAGCACATCGTAGAAGACGTAATCGAGATCGTCAGTGTACGCACCGAGCGACTCTAACAGGTTGATGGATGTGATGATACCACGACATGCACAGCCGACACCCGGTTCCGGTCCTCCCGATTCAACACACCGGGTATTGCCGAACCCGGGCTTGAGGATCGCATCAAGTTCGATATCATCGCCTTCATCCCGCAGGGTGTCAAGCACTGTCTTCTGGCACAGGCCATGGAGCAGGAGCAGTGTGGAGTCTGCTTTCGGGTCGCACCCGACCACCATGATCTTCTTTCCTGCTTCAGCCAGCGCTGCAACCGTGTTCTGGGTTGTGGTCGATTTACCGATACCGCCTTTTCCGTAAATTGCTACTTGTCGTTTCATGCTTTTTAGCCTTCGCCTTGTTTTGTTCCTCAGTTTTTTTTTTTGATTGTTCCCGCTTGTTCTATTCCTGATTTTTGTTGCCCCTTTTTCAGGAGCAGGGAAATCTTCCGGATCTGCTGGTACCGCACGCTGCGAACCTGGCGATCATTCCGGACCTGTTGATCTTTGTGTGTTGATCCTTGCATTCCGGGGACCAGCCATACCCAACTCCCGGTTCGGGACCAACAGAATCAACGTGCGTGATTTCTGGCAACGTTGCCTTGATCTTTCCGCCCGGGGGTAAGCAGGTGGATGTCATCTTCGGGTCGGGACTTTTTGGCTTGATACGCATTTGTGGCGTAGCAGGCGCAGTTGTCAGCATCCGGGGGATTTTTGATGAGCCGATATCTCCCGGGCTGTAGATTGCGTTCTGTCGCATGGTACCTCCTTTACATATTACACAGAAATGTTGTTTTTACATATATTTATATACGATAGTAGGAATCATCCTTCTATCTAAACAATAGGGATACACAACGATCGAGAAGGAAAAATTCCGTTTTCAAGTGTGTTGAAACTTTTTTTTACCGGAGAGACCCTTGTCCTTGTGCTCGGGATGATGGATGAAGCGCGATGCATGGATCAGGTAATTGTGACCGGCAACGTCCACGTTGGTATAATCGATAAGAATGTCCAGTGCCTGGAGATGGGAGAGCGGGTAGAGTGCCACTGAGTTACCGGTCCGGTATTTGAATTTTAAATCAAAATGCATTTATTGTTATAATAATAAATAAATTAAAAAACCGGAGAAGGTGTGGTATATGAGACGACAAAGCGTATCGTTTTTCACCGAAAAGGAAGAAGAGTTCGTGAATCTTCTCATCGCGATCAGTATGAGTAAGTATGTTGCAAATATGCTCATATTTCTTGTAAATACACCAGAAGCAACTTCCCGGGAAATTGAACGCGGGACAGATATGCACCAGCCTGAAGTGAGCCTGACTATCAAATACCTGTTCAGACAGGAATGGATCAAAAGCCGGGAAATCCCCTCGGATCGGAAAGATCGCCCCCGGAAAACCTATTCACTCGCCGTACCGGTTAACGTAGTTTTGGCCACTATTGAAAAAGAGAAGAAGGACGAAGTAAAACGCCGACTCGCACTTGTCAGGAAAATAATAGATTATCTCTGATACATCTCTCTCCCGACACTCCCTATTCTTTTTTTCCGGTAAAAACGACAAACAGCTGGTTCTTGTACACTACGTCAATTACGGTAAACCCGCAGTCCTGCAACCACGCCAGCTGTACCGAGAGTTTCGAGTTCTTGTCAAAGGTGTCCCGCCGTTACAGCATCTGTTTCTTATCTTCGGGAGAAAGCGGGCACGGGACTAAGAAATCGTCCCAGTAGGCCATATAGCGCCGGTTGATGGCCGGAGTCTCGCCCAGCACCTGGTCGGCGTTCACCAACATGCCGCCGGGATTCAGGGCATCAAAGATCTTCTTGTAGAGCCGGTGTTTTTCCTCGTGCTCGAGATGATGGATGGAAAGTGCTGAACAGATCAGGTCATAGCAGCCGCCAAAGTCCACACTGCTGTAATCGCCGGTAATGTACCGCACATTTTTTCGTTCAGCGAATCGTTCCTGTGCAATGCTGAGCATGGATTCAGAGAGATCGACCAGCGTGAGTTTTGCGTCCGGGAATTTCTGGATCATGAGTGTCGAGAGGAGGCCGGTACCTGCGCCAATGTCAAGGATGGCCGGGCGCGGGTTTTTGCACTCCGCAGCCCAGACTGCTGCGCTGTAATAGTCGTCCATTTCGGGGATGATCCATTTCCGCTGGGCATCATACCGGGATGCGGTGGCGTCAAAGGCTCGTTTGATCTGCTCCATGAAGGGTTCCTCCTGGATCAGGATTTGTTCAGGAAGGGTAATCAAACCGGGGGTTGGGGGGAACTATTCGTGAGATCCGGTTGGACGGCTAAAAACTCCCAGGTCCGGTATGAATTCAATAATCTTTAGGATCGTGAGGGGTAAATGCAAGGAAAAAAAACGGGTGTTTTGCACATTTACCGGTTCGTGTGGATGCCGCCTCCTCCGCGTTTTAAACACTTCTGTTCAGATCCCTAAAGAAAACTGGCATTTCTTCCTACCCGTGCTGCAGGAGCCGGATTGAATCGGTTGCCGGGATTGTAAGAAATAGGGAGTGCTGGATTCTCCGCATACCCGGGAACCCGGTTCATGGATGAGAGTGGTTCTCCGGTGGTATTTCCAGTGGAAACAAAGGGGTATATGAATATTGTGAAATTGTCGGATTAGTCCCGCGGGCACAAAATTCTGGCAAAATCCTAAAACTCCTATCAAACTGGTAAAATATATCTTCAGGAATATTCTTTTCGCCGGTACGCAGGACGATGCATTTAAGATTCGGTCCGCTGGATTTTTTAAAAATGATTATCACCATGGCAAATGTCTGTACGCAATCATTTTTGTTTTATGGTAAGAAAACCAAATTAATATCATGAAAACATCGTTAATTTCATTCCTGTATATGTTTTTTATCAGCCTGTTCCTGATAACGGCGGGCTTTACACAGAGCCAGACCGGCGTTTCTTCTCCAGCCCCGGCAAGTACGGGGACCCCCCCGCAGGTGACCTACACCTCAAATGAAACGCTCGTTGCCTTTGTCGACAGCGCAGTTGCCTATGCAAAAGCAAATGGCAGGGAGAAAGCCCTTGCAGAATTTAATAACAAAAATGGTTCGTTCATCAAAGGAGAACTCTACATCTATGCCTATGCCTTCAATGGCACGACCCTTACCCACCCGGTCAACCCGGAGTCGGTCGGGAAACTCCGTGAGGGGGCCAATGGTGTGTTCGTTAAGGAAATGGGTGCTGTGATCAGGAATGGCAGTGGTTATTACCGGTTCGTGTACATCAATCCACTCCACAACAACACACTTGAATCAAAACTCGGGTATGGTGCACCGATAGATGGGGACTGGTGGCTTGGATCAGGTGTATATGAAGGGCCGGTGAATCCGACAACAACCGTCGCGGTGACGACTCATTAATCTTCGTCTTCCAAGTTACCCGGGTCAAGTGGTACAGTAAAGAAATCTTTAAAAAAAGATAAAGATCGATGGCATCAAATCTTATAACTAGAAAGTCCCGATAACTTCGCGTAATGACATTTTAATCATCATCTTTTTGGATTGATAATTTTTTAAATAATTCATAGTTAACAATGTGTTATTTATACAAAATATTTCAGGCAGGGATTGCTCCCTGCCCTTTGTTCTTACTTCTTATCCTCCATGTGGTCAAGGACCCGGTCCCCCACAACGAGGATCCCGGGAATGATCACATAGGAGAGCAATCCTGCGCTGAGGAATGATCCGGTGATGAGGGGGGAAAAACCGTGAAGGGGTTTTGGGGGATGATTGTATTGCCGGGTTGTCTGATACATTTTTGATCATTGCACGGATTATTTTTTACCGCAATGCATAACCCCTCACCTGTATAGTATGCAGTTTATGAAATCTCTTAAAACCGGAATTTTTCTTCTCCTCATCGCCCTCTTCCTTTCAACCGGGTGCACCCAGTCGGCGCCTGCCCCCGTCTTCCAGCCGGTCGCAACGGAGGCTACGATCGCAGCACCCCCAGCGGGAACGTCTATGACTGCTGTCACCACGAGCGCCCCGCAAGTGACAGTCACCGTGATCCATTACATCGTGCCGACGAAGGTGTGGAAGGATTCAGAGCTCCATTTTACCTTCACGGTGCCTCAGGACTGGAACGTGATAACCCGGCAGGTGAGCCTGCCCGACGGATCGCAGGGCCTTATATACAAGACCGAACTTGTCGCAAATAACGTCTTCTCTATCACGACCTATCCCATCAGTTTCGACGACGACCAGGCATACCGCAATATGTTCCGGACCTGGGATCCGGCCCCGGTCGAGTCCACGGTCACCTTAAACGGCATCACCTTTGACCGCTTCGAGTCTGCAAAGGATGGAAAAAACCATGTCGGATATGTGGCCCGGAAAGGCAGTGCCAATGATCTCGGTTTTTCCAGCATTCGTGTCTATACTGCTGACCAGTCCCGCCCGTTCGACAAGGAGGATTTCGAGAAGGTTGTTGCATCGTTTGCCTATTTCACCAAAAATCAGGCAGCCACGATGCCGGGCGAGGAGATCCCACGGGTAAGGTAGGACCGGAGAATTTTTTTTTGGCGTTTTTAAAAAAGAGTGCCGGCATTTTGCTTTTTTGTGATTGGCAGGGGCTGATAACAATGGGGAAAGAGAGAGCCGGAGAGATGTGAAGCTTTGCCTCGTTGTTAAGAAATGGCAGCGATGCGGGATTACGTGCAAACACAATTCCTGTCCCGGGCTTTTTTGCGTTGGATCATCTTTGCCATCGTTAAAAGATCCAAAAAGCACCCTTCATCCATGAGCCATATACGGATACGGGGGTGCATGTTTCCGGTTGCCCGCCGTTTTTGTGCGGTCCTCTTCCGGGAACGTTGTGACGGCGAATGTTTGAAAAAACGCAGGAGAATTCTAAAAAAAATCTCCGGAGATTTGAAAGGGAATTACCAACCACGTTAGAGTGATATGAAAATACTCACGTGGAATATTGCTCATCAAACCCACACAGCAAATAAAAATCTATCCGAAATGGCCGAAGCCCTGGCCCCCTTGTCACCGGATGTTATTGTTCTTACCGAATATGTTCCCGGCAAATTGCACAACAAATTTGTTTTTGACCTCAAATCCCGGGGATTTGAATGGAGGATTTCACAACCTTCACCAACAATCCGCAGGCAGAACCAGGTTCTCATTGCATCCCGTACGCCATTAGCAGCGGGAGATATCCAGGCTCCCCTGATATCACCGGCCTTTCCCTCCAATGTGTTGCACGTACGCGTTCCGGAACAGGGCTTTGAAGTGCTCGGTCTGCGGGTACCTATGCCCTTGAACCCGGAAATTCGCCATAAATACTGGAACTGGATTGCGGAGACCGCACAGCAGCACACGGATCGCCCCACCATCATATTGGGTGATCTTAACAACGATACGGGTGCTAAAGGGCCTGAAGGTGGGGTACGGTTCAATCAGCTCAAAAAGGGTGGATGGTATCGTGCTCCGCTTCGGGCAAAAGTTACTGGTCAACAGACGGTACTGTTGAAAGCAGGCTCGATCACGCGTTGTTCAGCCCGCACTTTGTGATAGGAAAGACTGAATATATCACAGAATCCGTCCGGTATGTCTTTGCAAATACCCAGCCGGCGAACTTTAACCCGAAGGCAATGTCCGATCATGCGATCCTGCTTGTTGAGTTTGACATTAAGCCACAGTGATTGTTTGAACGGATAGGGAGAGACTCCCGGAAGGAGACGAAATGCCCCCCGCACTCCTCTCCCAGGCTCCGCTGCAGCATCGCCCTCAACTGCCGTGCCCGGAACCTCACATGCGGATCGGCCCGGATGAGAGCCGGGTCGATCTCATCGGTGACCCCTCCCCCTGATCTGTTTATCGGCGCCGACCCGGGCGGTCACGGTCACGCGGTACCAGCACCGGTTCTTTAGGCCGTCCTCCTTCACTTCCCGGTAAAACCGCCCGAGACTCTGGGGGTTGGGGACGTTCGTCACGGTCTCCCGCCCTCCTCCACGATCTGGGCGTGGAGCTCGATGCCGCCGGCAAGGTATTCATCGCCTTCCATCAGGAACTCTTCCTGCTCAACGCTCGGTTCTGGTTCGGTCATGCTGGTAGTCACCGGTTGGATGTACTGCGTTGAATGCATTCCTCTTTTCTCCCGGGTTTTTTCAAGCCCGTCTGACTCCACGGGTTTAAATCCCGGTAAAAATGCCCGGGTCCAAAGAGAGCATTGCAACTATCAGTGCTATTTTTCCCGGACTTCTGCTGTCGTCATGAAATGCATCTTTGCGACGAGCGGTAAATTTGGGAGTCCGGATTTCGCGGTGAATTGTTTCCCGGCCTTAATGACCGCTGCCGATGCACCGAGGGGAAACGTCATCGCATAGTTCTTTGACATCGCTGAAATCTTCTCTACAAACCGGGCCCTGGCTAAAATCGATGCAGCGGCTACGGTGATATTCTGCTCCGCTTTATGCATCTGGATCAACTGGATGGTCCTGCCCTTTTCCTGGAGTTTTCCGAGAATGTACCGTTTATCCGCGAACTGGTCGGCGATCGCAACCTTACAATCAACTCGTTTCAATAATTCCTCGATGGCTTTGGCGTGCCCCCATGCGAGCATCGTGTTTAAGTTTTTTCCTTCCGTTCTGAGTTGTTCGTAGAGTTTGTTGTATCTCTCCGGCGAAATTTCAATGATCTCAAATTTACCTGCGCAGAGTTGCTCGATTTTTTCCAAGAGTTCCTTAATTTCCCGGTCACTGCATGTTTTACTATCCCGTACGCCGATCGTGCGTAATTCGCCCGCCGTTGTTTGGTCGACACAGACAGCGGCACACACAAGAGGACCAAAATAATCTCCCTTGCCCGATTCATCCGTCCCGATAACCGGGTATCCCACATCGTACGGGTTACCGGATTGACGGGCGGTCCCTTCTGACAGGCTGGCTGCCGGGGGCTTCTTTTCCAGCACCTGCCGGACGCTCTGCAGGAGTTCCGGGTCTTTCAATGGGGAATAATCAAGGGTAAATGTCCCGTTCCGGCGCTGGTAAATCCCGATGAACCCATTTTTATCATCCCGGGACAGGTTGAATTGCAGGCCGAATGCAATGTTTTTGCATGACTCGATTTTGAAATTATTCGCGAGTAAGATGCTCTTTATCGAATGGTAGTATTCTGCGAGTTTTTCATCGGTCATGGTTGAGTTACCTTTTTTTAAACGAGAGGGAACTATCCTCATTGAAGCCAGTTATACCCTCCCTGAAATTTCTGAAATCCGGAAACTTTTTATAAATAGATGTACGTTTTACTATACAATATGTCACTTAAGTATGACATTGACCAGAATGATTTCGATAGGAATTTATTATTACCCCCTTCGAAAGGAGAGTAAAAATATGGTCACATCACAAAAAAAAGAAATGGACCCGGGCTTTAATAAAAATCGCATTGAGACACTCACCGATGGTGTTTTACCATCGCCATGACATTGCTGGTAACGGGACTGGATATTCCGAAACTGAATGGTGCCATAACTTCTGGTGCGGTAGATACCATCCTCATCAATCTCCTCCCGGATTTTATCCATTATTTAATCGCATTCGCGTTGCTGGCATGTTTCTGGTGGGCCAGCCATCTCAGGTCTCACTATCATCAGTCAATCGACAGCAAGATGAGTTTCATTACCATTCTGACCCTGCTGTTTGTGGGGTTGATTCCGTTTTCAACCAACCTTGTCGGGGATTTCCCCTTAAATCCCCACGCCGCCGTCATTTTCGAAATTAATTTTTTTGTTCTCGGGCTCCTCTCCGTATTGCAATGGAACCAGATTATACATGATTCAATGTACCTCGATCCAGATGCTGATATCAGGAAGATAATCCTGAACCGGGACGAGGCCTATATTTTCCCGGTGTTATCCATTCTCGCAATTGTTCTTGCGTTATTCTCCATACCCGGGGGGACTTTTGTCTATGCTATCGCACCGGTTTATCTTGTGTTGAGGTGGTTGAAAGATACACGATCATTTACGATCAGGAAAAAACAGGATCATAAAACCATTTGACCTTTCAATAATGAACGGAATGAAAAAAAAAAAAATCCCGGCAGGGGAATTCCCCCCTGCCTTTGTTCCTGTCGCATTACTTTGGGTTGTTGCCCCCGTCTTCCATGTGGTCGAGGACCCGGTCCCACATGACGAGGAGCCCGGGGATGAACACGTAGGCGAACAGCCAGGCACCGAGGAACGCCCCGGTGAGGATGAATTCGTTGTCCATCATCATCCCCCCGCTCAAGCGAGTGCCGGTACCGTGTCGGCCCAGGTCTCGACCTTCGTCCGGATGCTGTCGTCCGAGTAGGACGTGAGCCCCACGCTGTCCCGGCTGAACGTGACCATGTAGAGTTCCCCGTTGGGGTCGTGGCACTTGATGGTGGCCGAGTAGGTCTCGTTGTCCTCATCCCGGATGGGTGTGCCCGCGTGGGCGGTTACGAGATCGGCACTGGAGAGGAGCGCTGCTGCTCCGGCATTGAACCCGGTGATGGTGCTGAAGCGGGTCGAGTCATTGCCAACGATTTTGGCATCGCTGTCCTGGTAGAGGATTTTGGCCACGTAGCTCTCCTTGGTCTTCTCGACTGCGGGGTGGCTTGCGCCGGCGGTTATATAGGCTACACATGCAAACGGGTTGCCGGTCAGGACCGACTGGACGATTGTGTTGAACGCCGCCACGTCTGCTACCGGGTTTGCGAGTACGCGAGCCGCGGTCTTTACGGTTGTTTTCTGTACGAAATCTGCCATGTTTGTTTCCTTCTTTTTCTGTGGTTTTTTTCTTTTTTTCTGGTTGTCTCTGGGGCCCCTTTGACATACCAATATACGTCGTGAAGATGGGTATTCGTGGCTGAATATTTTTTGGATTTGGGGAATGGGCGGTTTTGCTTTTGGGGATTTTGGAAAAGACCGGGGATTGGGCGGGGATGGTTTGGGAAAAAATGGGAGGGGGCGGAATAAAAACAAAATCATTTTTGATATTGTTAATTTTTTTACTAAAAACAAGATTTATTGCTACTATAATTTCTCGAATGCAAATAGATGGTTTAATATTGGAGTGTTAAGGAAAAGATCTAAAAGATATTGATAATAACAATGTAAAAATTTCAAAAATTAAAAGTCAAATCTCCATAGGAGACGAAATAACGGTTTATTTAATCAATGGAAAAGAGATTTCAGGATCAATAGAAACAATTTTCGATGACCATTTGGAATTATTTTCTGACAATCGATCTATTACGGTTTTTAATGATCTGATCGGTGGATGGATAATTAATAAAAAACCAAATGGCTTTACTAATCTCCCTCAAATAATGGAAAATCCAAAAGAAAAATTTGAAGACCAAACTCTATTTTCCCAAAATATTATCGAGCCAAGTGAAAAACCTACAGAGCAAATCCAAATTTCACAAAATAATGAGGAATCTCTTGAAAAAAATGACGTTCAATTAACCATATCCGAAGAACCGATTAAGCTTCAACAAGAAGAACAAATCTCCATTCCTTCCTCAGACATTGAAAATAATCTCTCACTTTTATTAAATAATTTCAATCAATACATCCAAAGAATAAATCTTAAAAAAATTGAGCCTGTAAGATCGTTTCCTAAAAATATCCCTATTGGTCACAAAGAAAGGACGTAGCGCGATTGGGATGCAATACTAAATAAATATGATTGTTACACAGGTTCACAGAATATCAATGGTTTCAAAAAAATGCCCTGTAGAAAACCTTGCTCCAAACAAATTGTATGAACCTGTCAAGGTTCGCGAGAATGCTCTTACATGAGATTTCCTTCATCTGGATCTGATATATACGGGATTTCAAGTCAGCCCCGTATCTT
>JBAZRZ010000030.1:0-24488 GCA_041662685.1 Methanoregula sp. | reverse complement strand
TAGCATAACATTGTAAGGAGACACCATACCTTAGATCTTTCGGTTGTTTTTCACTCGGTTTTTCTTCGTGAGGAAATCATTTCTACAGAGCAAAAAATTAAAACCTGAGTTTGATTAATCCGGATCAGATCTGCAATCTCGTTCATGATCGCGATGAAAACTTTTCAACCAGGGTTTGCCTGAAATTTTTCAACCAAGCTCCGGTTGAAATGATCCCCGCCCGGATTCCACTCACGCAATTTATCGCAAAAAACCTTTTCGTTACCCCTCATCCCTGCACCAGCATCAGCGCCCCAATCAAAATCAGAACCACAGCAAACACGATCTGCAAATTCCTCCCGGAACATCCGTGAGCGGACCGCACCCCGAACCGGGCGAGCGGGATAGTCGTGACTGCGAGAATGGCAAACATCACGAGATCCACGTACCCGACTGAATACAGTGGCAGCCCCGCAACGCCCCAGCCATTGATGATATAGGCAGTCACCGCCCCGGCGCAGATGAAAAAATAAGGCAGGCCGATGACGTGCCGATAGCCCTGTGCATGGGATAGCCGAGGAGTATCACCAGGACCGGCACGAGCAGGACACCGCCCCCGATCCCGACACGGCCCGATATAATGCCGATGAAGAAACCGATGAGGATGTAGATGCGGATCGATCCATAGGGTTCGCAGACCTCGCAGCTCCGGATATGCCAGACCATCCGGATGGCCATAACGATGATCAGGAGCGCAAAGAACGTCCGGAGCACGATGCCCGGCAGGTGGGCAGCGAGCGTGCCCCCGGCAAGACTCCCCAAGATCGCGGCACAGCCCATAGGCACAGCGGCCTTCCAGTCAACCGCCCCCCGGCGGTTTTGGGCGAGTGCACCGCTGATCATCGTTGGGATCATCACGGCGAGCGAGGTGCCGAATGCAAGCCGGGTGGCAAGCGTGCTGTCCATGCCTCCTGTGGTATAGAGCCAGAACTGGACCGGCGTCATCAGGAACCCCCCGCCGCCCCCGAAGAGTCCGGAGGCGGTGCCGGCAGTAATACCGGTGATGATGAGGGCTGCGAAATTCAGGATCGGATCCATGGGCTCTCCAAATCTGTTGCAGAGTTATTATGTCCCGGGTATCAATAGTCTAACGGAGAACAACCATGGGACGAACAGCACTGCTCATCATCGATATGCAGAACGATTTCGTACTTGAAGGAAAACCGTTCTGAGTTGCCGGAGCCACTGCCGTAATACCGAAAATCCAGTCAGTGCTGGCCGAGTTCAGGAAACGAAACCTGCCGGTCTTCCCTATTCTGCGGGTGCACCGGCCGGACGGTTCGGACGTGGAGATCATCCGGCAGGATCTTTTCAGGAAACAGCCCTTTGCCGTTGCCGGCACGCATGGGGCTGCGGTCATCGATGAACTGGCACCTTGGCCGGGGAGTGTGTGCTCACCAAGACCCGGATGAGTGCGTTCGTCGGCACGGAACTCGACCTGATGCTCCGGACCCGGGGTGTAACATCCCTTGTGGTCTGCGGGATCCAGACCCCGAACTGTATCCGGACGACCGTCTTTGACGCCATCGCGTACAATTACCCGGTGATGCTAGTCGGCGGTGCGACCGGGACTGCGTCTGGTGAGGTGCACCTGGCAAATATCCGGGACATGCAGAACATCGGGGTTGAGATCGCAAAATCAACCGAAGTTTCCGGGCTGCTCGGCTGACAACAGGGTTTTTTCAATAAAGCACTGTTGACTGTTAATTAAGTAACAATTGATCATCCGGAATTACTATTTTTCAAACCATACCCCAAGTTAATGCGCTGATAAAAGCAGTCCCGGCATTTCCCGGATAGCTAGTATTGGGTTGCCCAATGAGAATAAAAGTGAAATTTTTCCCTTTCAGGAAACGTCAGTAAAGCTTGGACATCGTGGAATTTTTCAGATCAATCAACCAGTCGTTGGACTTTAGCCCGCCTGCGGGATGGTTAGTGTCCCCTCTAATATCAATGTAATCCCTTAACAGGAATGTTTTCGACGAGAGATCATCCTGTCCCTTTGTCGAAAAGAGGGTGACCTTCGATGTCCCGGTCCGGGATTCACCCGGTTTTATTCCATCCATAAAAACAAGGGATCCGCACCAGTGGCTGTCGCAGTGAATCCCGTTTCCGGAACTGTCTTTAAGTTCACTTATCATGAATACGACACCAACGTAACTGGTATTGCTGTTCTTTACCGTCACATTGATCTTCATTATGTAGGAAGAATTTGTATCGATCGTTTCGTTCTTCAGGAGCTTTATATCATCAAGTGTGAACTCAAACGACGGTCCGTTTTCAAATTGAATGGATTGCGTTGCGGATAGTGCTGACCTGTTGATCTCGTCAAGAATGACCTGTTCCAGTCGGGCAGGAATATCATTCTCTCCTATGAGAACGGTTTTTCCCACAATTACTTCAGGTACCCCGGGACTGGTGATATTGAGTTCCTCGTTGAGTTTATCGGCAAAGTTCCGGTTGGTTGTATTATAAAAAATTTCCATCCGGATAAATGTTTCATTCGGAAATTTCTGCGAGATGTTGTTCATTAATGGCATAACATTGTCGCAGTGCGAACATCCGTCCCCGTAAAAAAAAAATATATGGTTACGTTGCTATCCGAACTAAGAACCTGACTGTCCTGCAGGGCCTGACCCGGACTTGTCCCGGGTAAGGCAAAAACCAGTGCGGGGCAGAGTATTATGAACCCTGGCACGCAACTCCCGGACCATGCAGTCCCCTTCGACCGGTGATCGTTGAAGACCTGGCAAAACAAAAAACTCCCCCTCGACCGGCCACCACCATTTTGTTGCTGCCATGATCCTGGTGGGCCCGGGGTCTCCCTCATCCATATCCGGGAAGTGTCCTGTCACTGATTTTCCAGCCCGTCCCTGTCGTGAGAGACACCCCCGGTTAAAAAAATTCTGAATAGAATACATTATTTAACAAAATGCCTGGGGTTTTCCCGGGAAAAACCGTGCAAAAAAATAAAAAATCTGGAATGCCGGAACCCCGGCACTCCTATTCACAGTAGATATCGTTGGCCCATTCCTCGATGACCCGTTTCGGCGGCTTGCCCCGACCGCCTCCCCGGGACTGCCGGGGCGGGGCCGCGCTCTGGTCCGCTTCAGTCTTTTCATCATCCAGACTGAGCTCCTTTGACTCCTGGGGTTTTTCAGCTGGCCTTTCTTCCGGTCGTGGGGCCTGTTGCCGGTAGCCATGCTGCCTGCGGGTGCCCTGGTGCCGGGGTGCATCCCGCCGGGTATTCTTGACGTTTTGTGTATTTGGAGACGTTTGTGGATTGGGAGTATCTTCAGCCATACGTGTCAGGAGAGATAATTCGGGACTGGTTACAGAAATAGCTTGCCCTGTCATTTTAACCGTCATTGTCATTTCCGGTAAAATCTATCTGTATCTATGATCCATCCCGTCCTGACCCCGCTTGTTTTCCGGCAACTGGTGTTCGAAACGGCGATTATTCACACCACCGCTCTAGCGGTTCAGGTATATCAAAAAATGACGGGATTCTCTAAGAAAATCCGGGAATTATCGTGAGACCGATTGGGCTCAGCGAATTGCGTTGCCCGATCCAGAATAATGCACACCTAAATACCTCAACGTCTTATTTTGTTGCACCAGAATCCGACCGGTCAACCATGTCAAACGTCACCACCATGCTTGATGTGTATCTCGGTATCTACCCGATGGGTCATGTCGGGTTCTCGTGGGGGCTTGCGATGCTCCGCTCAGGTGGTACCTATGTGATGATGGAACGCTTCGAGCTTGACCGTTACCTCACGCTTGCCGAAAAATATCACGTCACGATTCTTGCCGGGATGCCCCCGGTCATTCACTCGCTCAACACCGCACCGCCCGGCACCGAAAAACGTCTCGGTGAGGCCCGGGTGATCATATCCGGGGGCGGACAACTTCTCCCGGTAGTCTGGGAAGCTTTCGACCAGCGGTATCACATCCCGGTTGCCAACTCGTACGGGCTATCAGAGACGATCGTGATCGGTTCAGGTACGACTACGCTGCCCGGGTACCCGCACCTGACCAAAAATTACCAGAGCGTTGGCGTTGCCGTCGGGTATACCGAGGTAAAGAACGTGGATATCGCGAATCCGGAGACGGATATGGCATACGCCGAAACGGGCGAGATAGCACTTCGTGGTCCCTCTGTTGCGAAGGGCTACTTGCAGATGCCGGATGCAACTGCCGAGGTATTCCGGCACGACGGCTGGTTCCTGACCGGGGATATCGGTTACATGGATGAAGAGGGCATCCTGTTCATCACGGACCGGAAAAAAGATATGATCATCATGTCGGGCTGGAAGATCTATCCGACCGAAGTTGAGAACGTGCTCATCCGCCACCCGGCAGTCGCCGATGTTGCGGTATTTGGCATTCCCGATGAACGCAAAGGTGAAGTCCCGGTTGCTGCCATTGACGTTAAGGCGGGCATGGTGCTCGCCGATGCCCAGCTGGAGAGTTATTGCCGGGAACATCTTGCCGGTTACAAGATCCCAAAGAAATGGGTTCGTTGTGGATCTTCTGCCCCGTGTCCATGACTGGAAACTGTTGCGCAGGGACCTCCGGGAAAAATTCGGAGGATCTGGTTCGTAATACCATTTAGCGGGATATTCTGCGACAAAACCTACCGGTCTCCCAAAAACCTTTTAAGACGGCTGTAAATATATTATCCAGTGCATCTCTGATGGACGTTAAAAGCCGCATCCAGGACATTCCCATCAGCGGGAAGGTCAAGAAGCGGACCACCGGTATCGTAGGGCTCAACCTGCTCTTAGACGGTGGCTATCCTGAGGGGACCCTCATCATGATCTACGGGACGCCGCTTGCAGGTGTCGACCTTGCATCCAAGCAGTTCTGGCAGGCTGAAGGGGGTGAAGAGGGCACGTACCTGATGAACGAAGGGGATATTGAAGTGGGGATAATCGATGCCACGGATCTCCACCCGGATATGTACATTCCCCAGATGGCAGGAAGCAGAATTATTGTCGATTCGCTTTCAACGATTATCATCAAGTACGATATTGAAGAAGCGCTCAAATTCTTAAGAAAGACCCGCGATGAAATGAGAAAACGCGGCGCGAATATGTTGTTTGTGGTGTATACCGACATCCACACTCCCATGGAGATGACGAGGATTATGCGGGCAGCAGATCTCGTCATCGAGTACAAGACCGATATTCACCAGTCCGAGATCGAGCGTACACTGGCCGTGCATAAAATAAAGGACGCAGCTGCACCCCAGCGGCTGTTGCCAGTTCTCATCACCGATAAGGGCATCGAGGCGTCGACCACCTCGAGAGTAGTGTAATAATTTTTTTTTATTTTTTGATCGTATCAGCGCATATGCCGGGGTTTCCTGGATAAAAATTCCCTCGCCACCTGCCGGCACAGCCGGTTGCTCTCTGCAAGGTACCGTTCCGTATCCCGCCCGATCTTTGCTTTTAAGTATTTTCTTTCACCCATTGTCCACTCCTTGATCAGGCTTTCGGTCATCTCGAGGTGGAACTGGAGCCCGAGTGCAGACCCGAGCCGGAAGCCCTGGTGCGGTACCTGATCTCCCCGGCACTGGAGCTTCCCCCTCAACGGCAGGTGGAATGTCTTGCCATGCATCTGAAAGACGTGGAAGGTATCTGAGAACGATGCAAAGACACCGGTGGAATCGGGTGTCGTGTGGACCGGGTACCAGCCGGTCTCGTTCACGAACCGGTACACGGTGGCCTCGTGTGCCGATGCGATCAGCTGGGCGCCAAGGCAAAGGCCGAGTACGGACACCCGTTTCTTTACTGCCCTATGGATTAATTCCTTCTCTTCTTTGAGCCACAGGAGTTCCTTCTCATCGTTCACGCTCATCGGACCTCCGAGAAACACAAGGTGTGTCGCGTCACCCATGCAGACCGGTTCACCCTCCCAGAGCCGGGCGTATGTAAAAGGGATCTCTTTTTCTGAAAAAATCTGTTCAAAATAGCCGAGCGGTTCTGAGGGTGAGTGCTGGAATGCCTTAACCCGTATTGGATTATTCCTATCTCTCGACATGATTTTTCCCGGATCAGTATTTTTAACGCGGGATATTTTGGGTTTGTGGTCCTTCGTTTAACCAACTAAAATATCAGGGCCATGATATATCCGGATATTCCCGCAATGGAATAACCGGGTGCTGACCCTTTCTCCGGACAACGCCCGCTAAAAAAAATATTTACTCCACGGCGCCGACTCATTCGTGCCAAGGAACGCGAGAGCATTCTCCCCATACTCTGCAGGAGCATAATCGGATCCGGCATGCGGAAGTCCCCTGAACCGCACGAGCCATGAGCCATTGATCTGCCCGGCCATACGGACCGAGATCGCATCGGGTGTGAGGTAGTCTGCGGTACCAGAAACGAACATGACATCCTTATGGATCCCCGAGAGACTGTCCCAGGACCCATTCCACGCGAGATCTGCCTGTGCCTCGTTACGTAATCCCCGGGGAAAGGTGGAATTGGCGTTGACCGCTTCAATAATCCCGAGCAGTTCTTTTGTCTCGGGAATCCGGATGCTGTATACATTGGAATCCAGGACCAGCTTTCGTACGCGTTCAGGGTGATCGATAACTAATTGCTGGGAGATCGATGATCCCATAGAGACCCCGTACACGTGCATGCTGTCATAGCCGAGCGCTGTCATCAGCCCGGCAGCATCGTCTGCGTACTTGACGATTGTTGGTGTGGCATTATTGTCACCGCTGTACCCCATCCCCCGGTGGTCGTAGGTATAGACATGGTATTTCGTGGCTAAGATACCGATGAAGGTCTGGTTCCACATATCGATGTTTGCGCCAAAACCTTCAACCATTAGGAGAGGTTCACCGGAACCGAACTCCCGGTACCCCAGCGAAACCTCGTTGACCTGGGCGTACTTGACGGGTGTCGCATTATACGAAACGGCTGCATGTGGCTGCACTGCCGGAGTTACCTGACATGTGGCGGGTTGGACCGTGCTAGAAGTACTTGTACACCCTGCCGTGGCAAGGAGGCAGATGATGAGTGTAATTGCCAGGGTAAACATTCGTTTCTTGTTCATGACAAAATCCTCGTAATCGATGAATCCGTATCGAAAACCGGGTTGTCACTCTATAGGATAGACCTTTAAAAATAATTTTTCATAATCAATCGTGTAAAAAAGTAAAAAAAAAAATTCTACAGTGCAATCCGGACTTCCTTTGCAGCATCGCACATATTCTTGAGTTTCCAGTAAGCCGACTCCCGGCTCCGCATCCGCATCCCGCAGTCGGGATCGATGAGCATCGTCTTTGGCCCGAAGATCTCCACGCCTTTTTCGATCCGCTTGCGGATCTCAGGAACCGTTTCAACCCCGTCAATGGATGAGTCCACGCAGCCAAAGCCGATCATCCGTCCCCCAAGATCGCGGCGGGAGAGGAGGTCGATGTTTGCCGTATTGTTGGCAAACTCGAAGTCGAAGACATTCACGTTGAATTTCAGGATCTCATCGATGACATTTCCCAAGCTTCCGCAGACATGCATGCAGGTCGGGATACGGACCGAGGCGGTGATCGCCTCGATCGCTTGCTTGCCTACATTCAGGTCCGCAATCCCCGTCGAGAAGATCGGTTCATCGATCTGGAGCAGGGTAACACCCGCCGCTTCCAGACTGCGGGCTTCGACAATGAGGGCTGCGGCGAGATCGAGTGCGAGCTCCTCCTTGTTCCGGTACATCGGCGTGCTGATGTGCAGGCCGTGAGCGAGCGTGGAGGGCCCGGTGATGATCCCCTTTACCTTCGGGGATTTTGACACGGCGTACTTCGTGTCAGCGACCGTTATCGGGCCGTCAGCCGGCTGCACCTTACCGATCACCTGCTGTTCCCGGATGCCAGGCAGTTTTGCGGTAAATGCCCCGATCATGTCGCCCCGTACCTGGCCGTCCGAGATGATATCGATCCCGGCATTCATCTGGTCGGCAACCGCAGTCTCGACTGCGGAGTGGAGCGGATCAAAGAGGCTTCTTATGCCCCCGCCTTTGACCACCGGGTAACTGCCCACCACGGTTGTCGCCAGCACTTTGTTGATGAAATATTCCTTTGCCATAACCGGTCCGGATCTTCTATCTGTTGTACTTCCGGTTGACCCGGTTGCAAAAATAGTAATTGGTCAGGGAATCAGGGTACGAGCCGGTGCATATCGCGGGGGAAGAGAACCGCCTCGCGGACATTGGATAAGCCAAGCATCGTCATGACGAGACGATCTGCGCCCAGTCCCCAGCCTGCGTGGGGAGGCATGCCGTACCGGAACGGCTTTAAGTAGAAGTCGAAGCTCTCGGGGTTGAGGCCCTTCTTTGCGATCTGCTGCACGAGCTGGTCATGGTTGTGGACCCGCTGGGCACCGCTCGAGAGTTCCATCCTCGGGTGCATGAGATCGAACGCTTTGCAGATGGTAGGATCGTTCTCGTAGGGCATCGCGTAGTACGGCCGGATCTCGGATGGCCAGTCCACGATGAAGTAGTGGCCTCCCATTTCTGCACCGATCGCCCGCTCGGCAGCACTGCCGATGTCATCGCCGAACTTGATCGGTTCGTCAATCTTCTTTGCGGCGATCTCAATCGCTTCGCAGTACGGGAGCCGGGGGAACGGGGCTTTGGGTACCGCAAAATCGGTAATATCCATGTTCGCCAGGTGAACAGAGCAGGTCTTGTCCACATACTCATACGTTTTTACGATGACATCTTCCAGGATGCGCATCACTTCGATATGGTCGGTATATGAGACTTCGATATCGATGCTCGTTGCCTCGTTGAGGTGCTTGGTGGTGTTGTGCTCCTCGGCCCGGAAGATCGGCCCGATCTCGTACACCTTCTCAAGGCCGGCCGCCATCATCATCTGCTTGAAGAGCTGCGGGCTCTGGTTGAGGTAAGCCTCCTTGTCGAAGTACGCGATTGGGAAGAGTTCGGTCCCGCCTTCGGTTGCAGCGGCCACGATCTTGGGGGTGGCGATCGAGATGAATCCCTCGCGGTGGAAATAATCATTGATCGCGTGCATGGCAGCGCTGCGGATCGCAAAAACCGCGGCGACCCGGGGTCTCCGCACGTCAAGGAACCGGCCATCGAGCCGGGTGTCGAGTTCGGCGGAAACTTTCTCCGACACATCGAGTGGCAGCGGGGACTGGGCGAGGCTGATGATCTCGAATGTCTCCGGGATGAGCTCGCGCCCGCCGGGTGCTTTCTCAACTGCCTTGACCAGTCCGCTGATCCGCACAACGGATTCGCGGGATACGGCTTTTGCTGCTGCCAGCACGGCTTCACTCACTTTCTTCTTGGGAATGGTCACCTGGAGGATGCCGGTCCGGTCGCGGATCAAAAAGAAGGCAAGACCGCCGAGGTCCCTGACCTCATGGACAAAGCCGCAGACTTCTGCGTGCCCGGTTTCCGGTGTGACTGACTGTATGGGTATGCGCATTAAAATCCTATAACAATGGGCCGAGAGGGATTATGGACTTTATGGGAATCACCACCGCAACAAAAAGAAAACCCACCACATTTATATTTCGTCCCCTCGTTTATACGATAGGAGAAAATATGACAAATACTGCTGAAAAATCCGATCCTTCAGGAATAAGCGGCTGGAGCCTTGGGACGAAGGTCCTCGTGGGGATCATTGCCCTTGTGGTTGTTGTTTCCATCCTTGCCGTAATCACCCTGACAGCCGCTGTCATCGATTCGCAGACCGGGACTTCGTTCCCCTACAGCACAAGCTACCGGGTTTCCCTGCCCGACGGGCAGCAGGTCAGCATCGGGACAACCAAGATCCTCGCCCTCACGATGCCGGACGGTGTCGATGTCTCTGTTGACGGGACCAAGGAGAAGCTGACGGTTGGCCAGGAGCGCATCATCAACCCGCACTATGCCCGGATCACGGTGCTCGGCGTACCACTCATGGATGCTGATTTCCAGATCACGCTCAAGTATCTCGGACCTTCGGGAAGCAATGCCCTCTTTGACCTGACGGTCAGGACCTCGAAGCAGATTCCCGAGATGGTTATCAGCAAGTTGATCCCTCCCAGCATGGGTGCCCAACCGATCTGATTTAAAAAAAAAAATTCCTTTTTATTTTTATTCCGCCATCCGCATATCCGGATACAGCACATCATCCTTCCCGGCCCCGCCGAATCGTCGCAATCGTTGTGTTGATTAGGACTCTTTACACTGGAAAAGATGACGAATTTCGAGATGATGCGAAAAAAATCGAAGGTATTGCGGTTTTCTCCTCAGTCCTTCCGACAATCACCTTTTTTGGAAGTCGCCGCTTAGCTCATTCTTCATGGATGGTAACACGCGAGAAATGGGCTCAACGGTTATTTTTATCGTTATCGCACTTGCCCTTGTCTGTCTGGTTATTCCCGGGAGCAGTGCCACAGTGCCTCCCGTTACCCCGCAGATAACCCCGTTCGTAACGCATCCTGATATCACTGTGACCAACAGCACTCTTAATCACACCCTCCCCTCCGGGTACCAGGTAACCCCAACACTCCTCAACGTTCAGGTTGAACTGCCCGATCCCGCCTTGCCCGTGCCGAAAGGGGAGATGGCAGCCGGTCCCCGGGTGATTGGTTTCTCAACCAATCCGGTCTCTCTTGCGATCGCCATCCTGGCCGTTGCATTAGTGGCAGCCGGTATCGGGTATTTTCTGAAACGAAAACGGGATGAGGAAGAGCGGGAGTAAATAATATTAAAATAAATCTCTCTTTAAAAAACCGAGAGTTTACCGGGTTGATTCTGTGCGATTGATGGATACGATAAAATACCGACCATTTCTTGTTGCCGGGTTAATCGCTCTTTTCTCTCTCTTTGCCCTGTGGCTGCGCCTGCTTCCCCTGTTCACCCGGGGAAACACCGACATCATCAGCATGGTGGCAATGGATGACCCGTTTTACAATCTCCGGCAGGTTGAACTGATCCTTGCCCATTTCCCCCAGTACGGCTGGTTCGACACGATGACCCACTACCCTGTTGGGACAACCATCTACTGGGGCCCCCTCTTCCCGTTGATCATCGCGGTCTGCTGCCTCATCACCGGGGCGATCACCCGCCCGGAGATCATCGGCACCGCACTGCTGGTGACGCCGCTCATGGCAGCAGTCATTGTCGTGCTCATGTATTTTGTCGGCAAGGCGTTTGGAGACTGGAAGACCGGTGTCCTGGCATCCGGCTTTACCGCAGTCGTGACCGGACAGTTTTTTACCGTCTCGTGGTACGGTTACATCGATCACCATATCGCTGAAGTGCTCTTCTCGACTCTTTTCTGCCTGCTGTACAGCTATGCCATCCAGTCTGCAAAAGATACCCCGATCGATCCTGCCTGTTTCTCCAGTTACAAAAAGACCCTCCTCCTCTCCCTCATCGCAGGGGGCGGCTATCTTCTCGGTCTCTTCACCATGCCGACCATGATCCTCTTTGCGATGATCGTCTGGATATTTACTATCATCCAGTTCATCATCGACATTTACCGTAACCGGACCAGCGAGTACCTCCTCATCATCAACAGCACCGTTTTCCTGACAGCCATTGTAGGGCTCATGCTGTTTGGCCTGAAAGATACGGGAATCGGCCTGTCTACCTATTCCATCGGGCACATCTACGCATACATCGGACTGACTGTCGGGACGGCGGTTTTGTACGCTCTGGCTCACGCACTCAGAGGCAAGGAGCGGTGGTATTACCCCATGGCACTTTTAGGGAGTGCGGCACTGGTCGTTGTGATCCTGGCCGTCGCAAGCCCGCAGATCTATGCCCTGTTCATCAGTTCCCCGTTTGCCTTTTTCGGCCAGCAGGTAGTCACTGATACCGTGCTTGAAGCAAGGGGCTGGTCATTCGATCAGGCCTGGCAGTCCTTGAACTACGGTCTCATCCTGTTTGCCGGCGGTGCGCTTGTCCTGCTGTATAATAACGGGAAGGACGAGCATCCCCACCAGATTTTTGCACTGATCTAGTCGCTGGTCATGTTCATCTCGACCTAGCAGCATATCCGGTACGAATATTACCTTGCCATCAACATCGCCCTGCTGCCGGCAGTCTGTGTGAATTTTGTTCTCGGAAGGGGATGGACGGAATTGTCTTCCCTGGTACAAGGGCACTTTGAAAGCCTAAAGTCCCCCGGATCCTCAGAACGTACCCGGGATGACTCTTCACGGGGGAAACTGCAGAAGAGGGTCCAGAAGAAGAGTGACCCGTCCCGGGCTCCCGTTTTCCTGACAGTTGTGCTCGTGCTCCTGGTGGCTGGATTGGGTTTCCTCTTTGCATACACCTCCGCAACCAAAAGTTATATCCAAGCCACGCAGAGCAACGTACCACTGATACCCGACTGGCGGGAGGCGCTCGAATGGCTGGGAAAGAATACCCCGGAGACGGGTGTGGATTATCTCGCAATCTCTGATCCAAAGACGTTTGAGTATCCCGGTCAGTCCTACGGGGTCATGTCCTGGTGGGACTACGGGCACATGATCACGTATATCGCAAAACGCATTCCGAATGCGAATCCGTTCCAGCAGGGCGTTGCCGGACCGGATGGCGCTGCGGCATATTTCATAACGACATCTGAAGATGCGGCAAACGATATCCTCGATCATGATGGCACCAGGTACGTGGTCACCGACATTTTAATGGATGCCAGCAAATTCCCGGCAATGGCGACCTGGTATAACTCGTCACTTGCGGTAGATCCGTATATGAAGTACATGTTCATCCCGGGTTCGGATGATCCGAACCGGTTGGAACCACGATTTTTAAACACAGAGCAGTATTATCTGACGATGGTTTCACGGCTCCATAACTTCGATGGCTCTATGACTCCGGCAACAACGGTCTATTACGTTGAATATAGTGATCCGGGCGTCACCGGTGTTTCATTACCGGTTGTGACCAATGCAAAAGCTATGAATGCAACCGCTGCTGTCCAGAGTGCCGATCAGTTCAATCGTAAGGCGCCGGCGGGCTATCACGCACTGGCCCTTGGCACATCGCTCGTCAACCCTGTGGGTGATATCCCGGCCTTGCGCCATTATCGTTTGATCCATGAATTCCCCACAAATGTATTCAATGCAAAAACACCCGATGTGAAGTATGTGAAAGTGTTTGAGTACGTCAAAGGTGCCCACATTAAGGGGAATGGTATCATTGAACTGCCTCTTGTTTCCAATACCGGACGGAACTTTACCTACCGCCAGGAAAGTATTGATGGGGAATTTGTTGTGCCCTTCTCAACAACCGGCAATCCGTATGGGGGAACAGCAACCGGTAACTACCGGTTCCGGTCGGGAGTTCGGGGTACCGGAATCGGCGGTAATGCAGGGCAGTTACGTCAATTAACGATACCTTTTTTTTTTATCGATTATGGCCTTTTAAGAAGTATCATTTCAGCACCGATTCGCTCCTGATCTCCTTTATTCCTGTTTGACCTCAGTAAGATTTTTCTCACACCTTTTATGGTGATGGTTCAGTGGAGTCTGTTGTACGGGTTGAGGTATCCGTTTGCTATTTTAGTGCCTCAAAAAAAAATACAGTTGATCCGGATTTTTTACTCTGGACAAGGGGATGAATCTGGTATTGCCTGCGAACAAAAAAAATTTGCCGATGTATTTGGCTATTGACAGAGGAATAATCACTGTCTTGCCGTTGCTACCGTCAGCTTTTCCACATTACTCCTGCTGAAAAATCCGTCAAACCCGCCATAGCGGTGGATGTATTCGTTCACCATCAGGGTGTGCAGTGATGGTTCAGAGAAGATCTGGTTAAGCCCCTCGTCTTCCGAACCCACAAGCTCCAGCAGGAACTCCATGCCATCCTGTTTGAGGGTAGCAACCGTCTCTTCAATTTTGGTGGTTTTAAATGCCATGTGGTGCCCCCGGGTCCCGTAATTCCGGATGAACCTCTCGGTTGGCCCGGATGCCTCGTCACTGGTATAGGGGGTGATGCCGGAAGTGAAGACCATGACAAAGTCCTCTTTATCATGCCGGGCCACACTCGTGATCGAGTTTTGTGATTTGACATGAACCCCGAAATCGTAATGGTAGTTGGTCAGGGAGATGAACTCAAGGATCGCCGCAGTGCGATCCTATGCCTTCACGCGAGTTGCAGCATGATCGAGCTGTGCAATATTGTTCAGGTGCTGGTATGCCGGTTTGCTGATATCGGGGGATACGCTGGTTGATCCCGCTGGTGCATATATCCGCATTTCATCCATCCACTCAATAAACCCGACAGAATTTCCGGTATACGGTGAGGGTGCAGTCTGGATATATGAAAAATATTCTGATACCTGTGGTGCGGGCGTCAGGAATTTCACCCCGCGTTCTTTCTGGATGGCGACGTACTCCCAGATATCCGGCGTGGTAAATACAAAGGTTTCGAGTCGGGTGTTCGGGAGGGAGCCGGTCAGCCGCGCCTTATTGATGAGGGAAAACGGGTTGGACCCGTTGCCCCGCGAACGGACGATCAGGGAGGCTGAATCAGGCACGCCGAGCACGTAGCCCCTGCGAGTCTGCATTAAAGAACGCTTCCGTGCAGGCAAGCCCGGTATATCGCAGGAGTTCATAGATTGCCGGTACGAGGTGATCCGTTTCGGTAGTGATGATAACCGAGTCCAGACCCTCAACGAGCCCGTCAAGACCTGCATCCCGGCGCGAGTCAAGAGCCCGGGCAGCCTTCTCAATGAGCAGCATTTCCTGTGCAGATGCAGTGTCAAGTGTAGAATCGTTTTGTGTAGTCATAAGTCAGGCAACATTCTCCTGTCTATAGATTCACAGTCGCAGTCATAAAAATTGCGGGCGTGTGAATAGCACAGGGAATGATTAAAACCAGGAATCCTGCTTCTCCCATGTCAGCCGGACAAAAAATACTATTTATATATGCACGCAATATGGAATACAGGAGAAAATATGAAAACCGTTCGTGAACCAACGTATTCCTTTGTCATCCTCACCCTCGTCCTTATCGTGGTCAATACCATCATCGCCCGGCTCTGCGTCATCGTCCTGCCCGGGGGCGCTGGCGGGGTTTCTGCGCTCTATATTGCCGTAGCGTTTATGATCCTCTTTACCCTCTGGTTTGGTGCTTATGGTGCGATTGCTGCCTATGCCGGCACCTTTATCGGTTCCGGGCTGCTCTCCACCAATGGGGCCATTTCTGCCAATGTTGCGATTTACTGGTCGATCGCCGGTCTCCTGCAGGTGCTCATTCCGCTTGTTGCCCTGCGAACCTTCGAAGTGGATCTTAATTTAGAGAACCGGCGGGACTGGACGCCGCTGCTGCTCTTTGGCGTATTGATCAACAATATTGTGGGTGCCGCCTGGGGTGCTTACACCCTCGCGTTTGGGAATGTCATCACATCCAGCCAGATCGGGAGCGTCTTTTCCCTCTGGCTCGTTGGCAATATCATCGTAACGGTTCTTATTGTCCCGCTCGCTCTCCGTCACTTTACGCCAAAGGTCCAGAGATCAAAACTCTTTGTCAAGTATTACTGGGATTAGGCGGATCGTATTCCCGCCTGCCTTTTTTTTTTAATGCAAATACCGACTGACACTCCGCCGGTGTAAGTGTATTTATAAGAACTCGTTCTGACACTATTGTTAACTTAGTGACAGGAGAATCGGGTCGTGAAGTGGCAGTCTATTTTTTTGTTGGGCATTCTGATCGCAGCAGTTCTCGCAGCAGGCTGCACCGATGAGGGAACCCCTCCTGGCCCGGCACCGGAAGCGGTAAATGCAATCCAGCCGGGCCAGGTACTGTACACGATCGGCGATGTGACCGGTGATGATATATCCGGGGGGACGATCGATTCCATTACCTTTACCTTCGGACTTGCGTCAGGAGAAAAACCCGTCAACATGGAGAACGTCTCCATTGTCTATGCCGATGCAATCCGGACCGAAACCCTTCTCCCGGTTAATGGCTACCGGGGTGATCCACCTGCAGGTGCCTGGGGTATAGTGAAAGTGATAAATGAGATTGGCAATCCCAATAACCGGCTTGAGGATAAGGAGCAGTTCGTCATCCGTATCAACCCCAAAGCCCCGCTCGTTCCCCGGCAGTTCATCTCGATCGTTGTCAAACCCCCGTCAGGCCCGCCCCTGATCATCCGCAGGGTCTCTCCCCCGACTATCATGAAAGAGAATAATATTCTTGCCCCGTTGTAACCAGTAAAAAAATCACGGTGACATTCGGAATACACGACGGGGAATACAGGCCCGGAGTAACACTCTTTTTACGGAATGGGATGACCGTAAGCAACCCAACTCCCTGTGCCCTTTATGATGACTCTTGGGCTGCAGGAAAAATCCGGAAACGTTGCCTGAACGAAAATAAAGGCTGGATTGGTAGAGTAATACACGGAATTTTTTGAATTGTTCCAGTTCATTCTTCTTCTCTCTCTAGAAACTCTTTACCTGCTCGTTGGTTCCTGGTACCGGGAGAATTTCCACCTGATGGCGATGATGATCAGGGCCAGAAGGTAAACCAGCAGGGAATATACAGGTGAAACAAATAATATCCCGATGCCGAGGATTGCAACGGCCGGGATGGTTGCAAGGATCCAGAACCGTTTTTTCTGCGATGCGACATCAAATTCCGCTTCACAGAGGTGACTGCTATGGGAGATGTCTCTCCAGTGAGTGACAAACAGTGCACCGATAAGCAAGATATTTACATGGAAGAGTATCACAGCGATCTCCACCCGGTCGTAGTTCCCTGCAACATCGGTTGTGAACGGGATGAGGACGATAAAGATCAGGATGGCGACGTTGAGTGAGAGGATGGTGGGATCACCGATCCTGAGATAATGGAACTGGCGATGATGCTCGATCCAGAAGGTGATCAGCACGAGAAACGCGATGACAAAGAGAATGAATTGCGGGAGGAGTTTTTGGATGTACGCGGGAAGTTCCGCGGCAGCCTGGCTTGCAAGAACGTTTGGCACTTCAATCCCCAGCGCGAGCAGGGTCATGGCAAATGCAAAGATCGCATCCACTATTGTTTCGAGCCGAACTTTGGAGATATGATAGGGATTTTCCTCTTCATTCCTGCTCATACAGTATACTGTTCTGGAATGTTTGTAAATCTATCATTTTTTTGTTTTAGTTCCTTGTGATATTCCGGGCAGGAAATGCCATCAGGGAGATGCGCCGACAACCCTGGGATCGGGTTCTTCCATCACAAGCGAAAACAGGCACATATCGCTTACCAGAATAAAGAGCAGCAGGCTCACCCAGAGCATGACCCCCTAGACCATCAGGAATGTCGCCCATAACTGTGTCATAAGGATCATGAGATAAAAGAAGATCCGGCCCCTCATCCTCTGTGAACTTTTCACATCCAGGAAAACAAAGACCGGGTTTAATCCTGCAATGAGGGCAAACATAAGGGTGAATTGGAAGAATTCACCATCCCGGATAAGGAAAACAGCCCAGAGACCTGCTGCAAACAGGATTAAGAAGATGATGATCCGCGTTCGCTGGAGTGGTGTGAATGGTACAGCATCCATAGTGTAGCATTATCCATAACCTATAAAAAATATGGATATAAAAATCACGTGCCCGGCGATTCCGGTAAAAAGGGGAATTGTATTTTTTTAAGCAATGAGTTTCTCATCTTCCGCTTTCCATTTCGGCGAGACAATACAAAGGAAGACAAGATTCTCCCTGCCGGTATTCCGGATCCACTGGCGGGCCCGGGGTGGGATCAGGATGATCCGGCCCGGTGAGACGGGTGCTGCCTCCTTGCCGATATGCATCTCTCCCGATCCTTCAAGAATGTAATAGATTTCCGTGGCATTTTCCAGGATGTGAGGGAGCGTGGACTCGCCGGGCGGGATGATGGCATGGGCGATACTGCACTCCAGTGCATCTGCCCCGGCTACCTTGTCGGGATGCAGCAGTTCGCAGAGGAGTGAGCGGTCGATGACCGGTTCATGGGGAAAATCGGCGACATCGCGGATGATCATGGGAGAATCACTCGGTAAAATAGTGGGCAATTATGGGTAAAGAGCGTATTCCTTCAGGCGTACTGTGTCGAGCCGCTGATACAGGAAATTTTTGTGGTCATTGCACACCTTTATCCCCATAAGCAAACATCCTTACTTGGAGAACAGGTCATGAAGATTATTGGCATTAACGCGAGCCCGAAAGGGGAGAAGAGCCAGACCCGGCGGCTGGTTATGGCCACCCTTGAGGGAGCACGGCAGACCGGGGCTGATGTCACGTTTGTGGACATCTGCGGTCTTGAGATCAAGTACTGCACGGCGTGCGGTACCTGTTATGCAAAGGGTGAGTGCATCCATGATGACGATTTCCCTGCCCTGCTTGAAAAGATGATGGACGCGGACGGCATCGTGCTCGGCTCTCCGAACTACATCAATGCGGTGACTGCCCAGTTAAAGACGGTGCTCGACCGGATGGCGGACGTGGTGCACTGCCAGTCGCTTGCCGGGAAATATGGGTGTTCCGTATGTACTGCGGGCAGCCACTATGCTGACGAGGTTGCAGATTACATGAACATGGCCCTTTTAAATTTCGGTGCGACCACGGTTGGCAGGGTCGCGGTCCTGGTAGGTGCTGACCCGAATGCAATCGTCATCGGGGAAAAGCAGGCAAAGGAGCTCGGTAAAAAAATGACTGAGGCGATAAAGGCGCAATGGAAGGACCCGGTGCAGGAGAAGCACCACATCGAGCAGAAGGAATATTTCAAGCGCCTCATCTCGTTCAACAAAGATCTCTGGAAACATGAGTATGATCACTGGAAGGGATTAGGGGAGATGAAATAACCTTTTTTTCACTCATGTTAAAAAAAGTAGGCACGATTAAAAATTGTTTTTTTTTTTAATTAAATGTTCGTGAAAATTCTCAATATCTGGTTTTTTTAGTGCATGCTCTGTCGGGCTAATCATATCAGGCCATCGCAACTGACAGGTTTTTTTAAAAAAACATTGATACCCTGTAGTGCCAACCGCATGATTCCGATGGCCACAGGCATACAGACATGTGAACATGGCGGGGCTATTTTCCAGAGTCAAAAAGGATGAACGGCTGGTATTTATTGGGCCGTTCGTTTCTTGATCATCTCAAGTGCTTCGAAGGCTTCACGGCGCACGGTCACATTCTCATCCGAGAGGAGGCCGGTGATGTGATCGACTGCCTTCTGGTCGCCAATCTCACCGAGAAGAAGCACTGCACGCCTGCGGACATCACTCTGGTCGTCTTTTAAGACCATGATGAGGGGGGTGGTTGCCGGCTGGCCGAGCATCCAGAGGGCCTCCATAGCACCGGTTCTCATCCGGATGTCACCCTCGCGGAAGATCTGCATAAGCGGCGCGATTGCCGGTACGCCGAGAGCTGCTAACGACTTGACAACTTCGATGCGAACCGGCCTGACCGTATCATCGAGTGCACCGATGATGGGGGCGATCGCCCGGGTGTTGCCGATCTGGCCGAGCACTTCTATTGCGCCTTTGCGGATGCCGGGGTTCTGGTTACCGAGCGCTTTGATCAACGGCTCAACAGAGGGCTCCCCGACAGTGACAAGGGCGAGTGCTGCCCTGCGCTGGACATCTTCATTGGGATCAATGAGCGCATGTATCAGGGGTTCAATTGCAGGCTCGCCCAGCGAACAGAGTGTCGCCATTGCGGCCATGCGGACATGCTCCCGGGCATCGTTGAGGCTCTCGATCAACGGTGTGACCGCCCGGGGATCTCCGATACGTCCGAGTGCAACAGCACTCTCGTGCCTGACATAAGGATCTGCATCTTTTAACGATTCTATAAGATGACCGACTGCCCGCGCCTCTCCCATGATGCCCAGTGCCTGCACGGCCCCGCGACGGATGAGCGGGTGAGTGTGTTTGATTGCCTGAAGCAGGGGGCCGACAGAAGGTTCGCCGACAAGCTGGAGTGCCCGTATGGTTTCCTGGCGTACATCGTCAGAAGACTCATCCAGCGCACCGATGAGGGGTGCTACTGCCGGCTCACCGATCTTGCCGAGCGTGTCTGCCGATCCCCTCCTGATGATCCAGTACTCGTCTTTCAGACCACAGATGAGTGGCTCTATGAACGGTTCGCCGAGATCCCCGACAGATCTCACTGCACTCCAGCGGGTGTCAAGGTCACCTTCGGTAAGAGCCTTGAGGAAATTATCGTAGCGCTCCTTTTGTGCAAGGCGACGCGCCTGTTCTTCCTCCTCGCCCTTTCCTGACTTGAACATGTTGAGGAATTTCTTTATGATACTCATGGGAATTCTCCGAACGAATATTAGTATAAAATCCCTCAAATAGGTATCGGAAACACAATCGACGGAACTGTGCTGCCCGCGCCTTTTTTTTAATGAAAAAATGCTGATGGGGGGCAAATTCCCCAACCCCGGCATGAGGATTCTGATATCCCTTGTTCCTTTGTTTTTAGGGGATTTGCCCCCTCATAAAAACAAGGGAAAAAGCGGGAATGCGTGTTGTTAAAAAAAAAGATAACGATTAGGATGTGTACCCAACGGTGAACTGGATAGTACTTGAGCTGGTTCTCGGGACATCGTACACATACATGGTATAGGTGCCCGTAGGCAGGGAAGAATCGAGAGAATACTTAAAACTCCATGTCTTATCTGCCGTCACTGAGGGCGTACTCAGCTGAACCCCACCGGCAAACTGCCCGGGCCCGTATAATACCAATAATACATTCGGGGCGCCAGTCGTGCACCGGCCTGAAAAAGTAACAAAATATCCTGTGGCCGCTGCATAACTGCTTGGTGTTATGGAGACAAGTCCCCCACCGATTACGGTAAATTCAGTCCGCTCGGACGTGGTTTTCCAGGAGTTAGATACGATCATGGTGTATGAACCCGACTGGATAGCAGAACCCGGATTCCAGGTATAACTCCAGGTGCCAAGACCATCAACGTTTTGCTGGACCTGGGATACCCCGCTGGCATATTTTCCCGGCCCGTATAATGTCAGCAACACATTGTTTGTTCCCGTCGCTCTTCCGGAAAAAAGATTTGAGTCCCCGATGATCATTGTCTTTTTGCCAGCCTCGATCGTTACTGACGCCTGGGTTGGTGCTGGTGTTGTTGTTCGGGTGATCTCCGAGGTAACCTGCACCGCTGCCTGGGGGACGAGTGCCGCATAATAGTCTGACGATCTCGCGTGCCAGTGCCACGCTCCTGTCCTCATCGGCCATCAGGGTATCGAACCTGACAGAATTGCTCACTTCGACCGGGTCGCGGATATCCTGCACAAAGAGGTCTATCAGCCCGTCATAACAGTTGAACGTCCCTATTGAGCTGGGTTCGAATCCTGATGCCTTCATGAGAGCACCCGCAGGACCGCTGATAGGTTCTTTTCCAATGAACGGGCTCACTGCGATCACGAATTTATCCTTAAGGGCGTCTTTGATCCCTTCACAGGAGAGGATCGGCAGGATGCTGGTGATAGGATTTGACGGACCGATCACGACCGCATCGCTCGCTTCGATTGCTGCCAGCCCCTCTTCGGTTGCAACCGGGGGTTCATTGTAACTCCGCACGACTTTCTGGATCTCGATCTTTCCCTTTGCTCGGATCCAGTACTCCTGGAAATGAATGAGCCCGATGTCGGTCTCTACCTGGGTTGTCACTTCAGTGTCGGTCATGGGAAGTACATTTTCCCGGACGCCAAAGCGGTCGCAGAGAATCCGTGTGGCATTGGTCAGGCGCATACCGTTTCGCATCATCTCGCCACGGGCAACGTGCACTGCCCGGTCCCTGTCGCCGACCGCTATGAACTCATCGATGTCAAGCCGGGTGATCTCATCGTGGGTGGTGAACGTATCGTTTCTGACTCCCCACCACGTATCGGTGTTGAGGATGCCGGCGAAGAGGTACATGACCGTGTCAACATCCGGTGATATGTGGTTTCCGGAGATCCAGATGTCTTCTGCCGTGTTAACAATAACAGAAATCTCGTGACGGTCCATCACTTTCTGCATGCCCCGCAGGAGTTTCGGGGTGCCAGTCCCGCCCGAAAGGAAGGTAATCATTACTCAATACTTTTATGTTATGTATATGAAGATTGTTTAGTGAACTTGAAGATCATCAAGGACCCGGTCCATGGCTATGTGGAAGTGGAGGAGTTCGCGCTTGCCCTGCTCGATTCCCCGGCACTGCAACGCCTCCGCTACATCAAGCAGCTCGGGTTTTCGTATCTGGTATATCCCGGTGCCAATCACACGCGGTTCGAGCATTCGCTGGGTACGATGTTTCTTGCTGATGTCGCCTGCCGGCGGTTTGGATTATTGGACGATGAGCGCAGGCTGGTAGTTGCTGCCGCCCTTCTCCATGACATTGGTCATGGCCCGTTCTCCCATGCCAGTGAACCGCTCATGGAACGATTCCTGCACCGGACCCATGACGATATCGAGCTGATTGTTGAGGAGCATGTGGGAAGCCTGCTCCGGACTTTGGGCATCGATCCCGAAGAACTCTGTGCGGTGGTGAAAGGAAAACACCCGCTCTCCGGCATCATTCACGGGGATCTGGATGTCGACCGGATGGATTACCTGCTCAGGGATGCGTACTTTACCGGCGCCCCGTATGGCACGGTGGATGCCCAGCGTCTTATCCGGTACCTGATCCGGACGGATGAAGGGACGGTGCTCGACGAGAACGGGGTGAATGCCGCAGAGTCGCTCCTGATCGCCCGCACGCTGATGCGCCCGGCCGTTTATTATCACCATGTGAGCCGGATCGGTGAGAGCATGTTCCAGCTGGCGGTTCTTGAACATCTCACCGGTGCTACGGATGCCGCAGCCCAGAAACTCCTCACTATGGACGATGCGGGGTGCATGCATGCGTTACAGACCTCGGAAAAACCCGTTGTCCGGGATCTTGCAGCACGGTTATATGAGCGACGGCTCTACAAACGGGTCCTCTCTGTCGGGGGCGATCAGGTCAATATGGAGGCATTTTATGACGGTGCCCCCATAGAAAAATGCCGGGCATTTGCTGCCCGCATCGCTGAACAGGCGGGTATCCTGCCGCACGAGGTGCTGGTTGACATTCCCTCGATTCCCAGCGAGATGTCGCTTGGGGTCCGTGTGAGGAACCACCATGCGGTGGTGAATTTCGAAGAGATCTCTCCGCGTGTGCGGACCCTCAATGCCACCCGTCGCGAGCAGTGGCGTCTCGGGGTATACACCCTTTCCGGACAGCAGGAACGCGTTGCCGATGCTGCCTGTGAGGTGCTGCATATCAGAAAACCGACCCGGCAGGATACGCTCTTTTAAAAAAAGCCGGGCCCGGAATGGTTTGTTCCCGGCCATCCATAAATAAACAATAATATATCTCCGTACCCAAACACTCACCATGATGAAGCACAGCGTCTTTATTTTCCTTGCGCTCCTCATAGCGGGTGTCATGTTTGCCGGATGCACGGGCACCCAGAGCCCGGCAGCACCCGTTGCAACCCCAACGCCCACCTCTGTTGCGCCTCCTGTTGCTACCACTGCGGAAGCCATGCCCTCGTTTACGATGGGAGATCACTACCTGGCGGAATCCTACTCGTTCCAGAGTGAGAACGATGTGGTGGTAAAGGAGTTCCGTGTGGATAACCCGGCATGGGGAATCGAGTTTGATGTCCTCCCGCTCAACGACAATACAATCTACTGCTGGTTCGAGATGAAAGTGACCAACGCGGATACCGGCCATTCAGAAACCTATGGCTATGACAGGGAAAACGGGTTTGTTCTTAAGAACCAGATCCCCATGTATACCACCGGACCGTACAAGATTGAGATGAAGGGCAACCGGGTCAAAGTGGATGTTACCGCCGCCAAGCGGAACCCGTAATATGAGGTGAACTGATATGAACGAAGACTATATTGTGATCGCTGGTGGAGTCGTGGCGATCGTTCTCATCCTTGCACTCACACTCTATAAACTCAAAACTGCTGAACGCAGAGCAAATGAGAATACCCACAAGCTCAGGGTCTATACGGATCTGCTCAATGCGATCACGGAGCTGAATCTGGCCGGTGGCGATCTCTATAAGATGGACGTTGCAAAAAAGAGCCTTGCACTGACCCTTAACCGCCTCAACCTTGTCGGATGCACCGGGGTGTTAAAAAGCACCAACGACCTGCTGGATTTCTTAAATGAGCACAAGGACAAGGAGTATGATGCCTTAAGGCTCCACAATATCCTCAACACGCTTATTATCGAAGCGCGCCGTGACTTAAACCCGTCCCATGCTCGCAAAGTAGAGGATGCACAGGTCAGGTACCGCTTCTTTGCCCCCCCCAAAAAAAAATAATTTTTTTTTTAATTAGAGCCAGAAAATTCGTGAAAAATTACAACTCGTTTTAGTTGTCCACAATAAATGCGACATTTCTTAAGGGATCTCAATAATTTTGCTTTATGAATGCATTTACGTGGTGCGTATT
>JBAZRZ010000029.1:0-25822 GCA_041662685.1 Methanoregula sp. | reverse complement strand
GTCCATCGCAGCTCATGGTGCACATTGTATTACACACGGTTTTTGCAGATTTGCTGACACAACGTGTCGGATGGCAGCACTGGGCAGGCACGCAGTCCGCATCGGTGGTGCAGGTCTGGGTATCAACAGGCAACGTTGTAATAGTTGTTGGGGGGATGGTAGTTGTCACGGGCGCTACAGGTGCGGGGGTCTGTGAAGTGCACCCGGCGATTAGAGCTGCAGCAATGCAGATGAGAAGCAGACGTATTGTTTTTTTGTCCATACTAAAAATCAGTTGTACTCATGATAAAAGAGACGGTGACAGCGAAAAAATTTGCACCCTTCATGTAGATATAAAAAAAAAGAGGGAAAAATCCCCTTTAGGGGCTTGCCCAATGAGGCGGAACTTATTTCACCTTTGTCCACACGTACGCAAACCGCTGGAACGCGGTGATATGCCCGAAGATACCAAAGACGATCATCAGCCAGCCGAACCAGCCGAGCCCGCAGAAACTCATGGGAACGATAAGGTCAATGATACCGACACCCATGATCAGGACCAGCCGGTCCGCCCTGCCCAGCAGCCCGCCATATACGCGCCCGACACCAACGGCCTGCGCCTGCGTGCCAAGATAGGATGCCATCAGCACACCGGTGAGGGCCAGCACACCGATATGCCACGGCACCATGCCCCCGGCAAAGATACCGGTGATGATGAAGATATCCGCGTACCGGTCTACCGCATGATCGAGGAAGTCCCCGCGTTTGCTCTGGCACTTCATCTCGCGGGCAACCGCACCGTCCATCGAATCACAGAACGCATTGAGGGCAACTGCCACAATCCCCCAGAGTTCCAGCCGCAGGTAAAAGAGAATCCCGGCTGCGGCAGATGCGAACAGGGCAGCAATTGTAAAGAAGTTCGGCGTCAGCCGGCACCGTATCGCAATGGCCACCAGTGGATCGACATAGACTTTCACATGCGAGCGGTACTGGTCGAGCGTCATCTAGTGCACCTCTAAAATGCCGGACCAGTCGAGGGTGCCGAACTGTGCAGGAATTTTTCCTGCAACGAACCCTTCGATCTGGTCCGCACAAAATACCGGGTCGTGACCCGTAGTATCCAGTTCGAAGATGTTGCCGGCATCGTGCAGATCCACCGTCTCAATCAGGCAGTCATCGAGGGCCTCTGCATCTGCATTCTCCTGAACCTTGCTGGCTGGATATTTACGCTGTTCCAGGCGTTTTTTCAGTTCATCCGGGCGGCAGCGGAGCACCACGATGCGATCGCAGGGGAGCAGGTGGGCAAAGTGTCCTTCCACAAACCCGTCGACCGGCACAAACTCGGCAGCCCAGCGCTCGTCATCGAAGATCTCGGTGTCGCGCTGCTCATCGTCACCCGTAATGTAGGAGCGTATGGTATCGGTGAGGTGGACAACCTTATGCCCCCGCCGGGCGAGTTCTTCGCCTATCAGTGATTTGCCGGTGCCGGGGGTACCGGTGATGCCGTACATCATAATTTGTTTATCTCCTCGACAAACAACTCATTCTCCCAGTCCTCACCAACGCTCACGCGGATGTAGTGGTCAGATAGCCCGGAAAAACTCCTGCACGAGCGGACGACAACACCTTTGCGGGCAAGGGTTTCAACTACAGTATCGCTCTTGTGCGGGGTGACATCGATCATGACAAAGTTCGCATCCGATGGAAGTACCGGGTACTTCACCTCATCGGCGAACCGCGTGCGCCATCGCTTCACTTGGGTGATATATCGTTCTGCACGTTCCTTGTCCGGCAATGCGGCGGCGGCCGCTGCTGCCGAGACCGAGTTGACGGTAAACGGCGTACCGGCACGGTGGTACCATGGAGGAAGCCAACGTGGGGTGAAGGCATACCCGATCCGGAGACCGGCAAGAGAATAGACCTTGGAAAAAGTCCTTCCTAAGACAAGGTTCTCATGCTTTTTCATGAGGGGGAGATAGTCGCAGTCCGAGAACTCGACATAGGCATTGTCTAAGAAGAGGAGCCCTTCAATTCCCTCGAGGATCTCGGCAACCGCGTCAACCGGGGTTGCATTTCCCGTGGGGTTGTTGGGCGAACAGACTACGGTGATCTTTGCCTCTTTGGCTGCCTCGATCAGTTTTCCGCAATCGACCGAGAAATCCGCTTCCCGGGGTACGGTAATTACTTCCGCACCCTGACCCATAGCCGCGAGTGCATAGAAGGAGAACGTAGGCGTGGAGATGGCCACAGTCTCGCCGGGCTCGACGAGCGTGCGGATGGTAGTCTCGATCACACCATCCATCCCAACGCCCGTGACAAAGTGATAATCGCCATAATATGCCCGCAGGGCATTCATCAGGACATTGACCCGCTCATCGGGATACCGGTTCACGGTCCGCACTACTTCTTCAGCCGCGGTTAACGCAGCGGGAGAAAGGGGCTCGGGGTTCTCATTGCTGGCAAGCCGGGCAATCTTACTGATGCCGTACTCGCGGGCGATATCCTCCGCTTTTTTGGCAAAGACATAGCCGCTATTTTTTTTATAACAGGACCTAACCAAGTGCTCCATTGATCATTCCGACCACACGGTCGATCTCGGCATCCGTAATAACAAGTGGCGGGACCAGGCGCAGGTTCCCGTCCGCTGCACAGTTGACCAGCACACCCTGGCTGGCGCATTTCTTCTGGACATCGAGGCATTTGTCCCCAATAGTCATCCCGATCATCAACCCGCGGACACGGGGGTTGTATGCTGCAAGACCTTTGCCGAACCGCTCACCTTTCCGGGCTACATCCGGGAGGATCTTCTCGATCACGCCAATCGTGGCAAGAGCAGCTGCACAGGCAAGTGGGCCACCGGCAAAGGTGCTCCCGTGCTCGCTCTTCTTAAACTCCAAGCCTTCCCGGGCAAGCAGCGCCCCCATCGGAAACCCGCTGGCAATCCCTTTAGCGAGCGTGACGATATCTGGCATCACCTTCGTGTGCTGCATAGCCAGCCATTTCCCGGTACGTCCCATGCCGGTCTGCACTTCATCAGCAATCATGAGAGCACCGGTATCATCGCAGCACTCGCGGATACCTTCAATGAAACTGTCGGGGGGGATGATCACGCCCGCTTCTCCCTGGATCGGTTCGAAGATGACTCCTGCGGTGTCATTGTCCACGGCTTTTTTCAGCCCGTCAAGATCACCATATTCGACAAAGGTCTTTACCATGCCGAGAGGTTCGAACGGCTCGCGGATGGCCGGTTTGTGGGTAACGGCGAGTGAACCTACGGTACGGCCGTGGAACCCGTGGACGAACGCGACAAATTTTTTCTTCCCGGTCCTGACCCGGGCAAGTTTAAGTGCCCCGTCAGTGGCTTCTGCTCCCGAATTCGAGAAAAAGGTCTTGTGCAGACCGGTAATCTCTACGAGTTTCTTTGCCAGATCTCCCTGGTGCGGCACGTAATAGAGATTGGAGCAGTGGATGAGTTCGTGTGCCTGATCGCAGATCGCTTTTACTACGGCCGGGTGGCAATGTCCGGTACTGCATACGGCTATGCCTGCGACACAGTCGAGATACTGTTTTCCATCCGCATCCCAGACGGTTGATCCCTCACCCTTTACAATCGCCCTATCGCGCGAGAACGCGGGCATCACGTAGCGTTCATCGAGGGCTTTGAACTGGCTTGTTGTTTCCATTTCCATCACAGTATTCTTTGTTTGTTGGTTTTTGTTTGATCGTTGTTTATTCTGTTCACACGTTATTCATATTCAATGGTTGCCGGCGGTTTTGCCGTGATATCGTACACCACCCGGGCAACACGGGGGATGTCGGCAGTAATTCTCGAGCCGATTCTCACCAGGTGCGTAAACGGTATATCGAGCGGGTCAGCAGTCATCCCGTCACGGGAGTTCACTGCCCGGACCGCAACGATCCACCCGTGGATCCGGTTGTCGCCTTTGACACCAGTACCGAGGCCAATAAGGGCGGCAAAGCACTGCCACGGCCGGTACTTTTCGACCAGTTCGTCTTCCACGATCCAGTTTGCCTCGCGGATAATGTCGACTTTTTCTTTTGTTATTTCACCAATGATACGAACCGCAAGTCCGGGCCCGGGAAAAGGCATACGGTGCTGGATCTCCTTGGGCAGACCAAGGGTTCCGGCCACCTCCCGCACTTCGTCCTTGTAAAGATCGCGGATAGGCTCGATCACTTTCGTGAACTCCATGCGGAGCGGCATACCGCCCACATTGTGGTGGCTCTTGATCCCACCCTCACTCTCGATACGGTCCGGGTAGATGGTCCCCTGCAACAGACATTTTGCACCCACTTTCTTTGCCTCACGCTCGAAGACCCGGATGAACCGCTCGCCAATCGCCTTGCGCTTCTCTTCGGGATCGGTGATTCCCTTGAGCGATGCGAGGTACTCATCGCCAGCATCGACAATCTGGAGCTGGATATCGCTAAAGAGCGTCCGTATCCGTTCGGTCTCACCCTTGCGCATCAGGCCGGTATCGATATAAATCGGGATAAGATTATCCCCGATTGCACGGGCTGCAAGTGCCGCACAGACCGAGCTGTCGACGCCTCCTGAAAGGGCCATGACCACCTTGTCGTCACCAGCTGCGGTTTTGATCTCTGCAATAGATTTGGCAATGAATTTCTCTGTATTGATCATTTTTATTTTCTCCTAGATTGTCCTCTTGTTCGCCCTGCACGCTTCAACAAACCCGAGATACGGGGGAGACGGGTGGGTTGGCCGGGACCGGAACTCCGGGTGGAACTGCGTGGCAAAGAAGAACGGGTGACCGGGGAGTTCGAGGCACTCCATCCGGTTCTTGTTGGTTGCCGAAAAGACGAGTCCTGCCTTCTCCAGATCCGCGATATACTGCGGGTTCACTTCATACCGGTGCCGGTGCCGTTCGGTAATCTGCTTTTCCCCATAGAGTTTTGCCGCCAGTGTGCCATCCCGGATATCTGCGGTGTAATTGCCAAGCCGCATCGTCCCGCCGAGTTCGTTGACGCCTTCCTGTTCGGGAAGCAGCCCGATCACGTGGGTACCCTCGCCGAATTCTTCACTCGTGGCATCGGCAAAACCTGCCTTGTGGCGGGCATACTCAACGGTTGCCAGCTGGAATCCTAAGCAAAGTCCGAGGAAGGGCACGTTGTTCTCGCGGGCAAATTTGATCGCTTCGATCTTGCCTTCAATGCCCCGTTTGCCGAATCCGCCGGGAATCAGGATGCCGTCAAAGTCCTTGAGCTGGCACCGCTCGTAGCGCTCTGCATCCAGCCATGCAATCTTCACTTCCGTGGAGAGGGCACGCCCCGCATGCTTGAGCGACTCCTTGATGCTGATATAGACATCCTCGATACCGTACTTGCTGGCAATCGCAACGGTTACCCGGTTGGTGTATTCCTTGTTCACTACCCGGTACCACGCGGTGTCGGGCTCTTTCTTATCCAGCCCGAGATGGGCAGAGAGCACATCGGCTATACCTTCCTTTTCCATCTCCATCGGAACCGCATAGGTATCAGGTGCAGTGGCGGCAGAGATGACCGCACTCTGGGGGAGATCGCAGAATGCGGAGATCTTGCGTTTTGTGCCGGCACTAATCGGGTTGTCACTCCTGCCGACAATGATATCTGCATGGAGCCCGAGTTCTCGCAGGGCTTTTACCGAGTGCTGGGTGGGTTTGGTCTTCATGTCCCCCATCGTGTCCTCGGGGATCAGGGTGACATGGATCAGCACAATGTCGTGCTCGGGCAGTTCGCCGTGCATCTGGCGAACCGCTTCTAAGAACGGCATGCTCTCGATATCGCCAACCGTACCGCCGACTTCCACAAGGCAGATGTCCGCTTTTGTCCCGTCGGGGAATGCCTCTTCTGCTGCCTGCCTGATACAGGTCTTGATCTGGTCAGTGATATGGGGGATGATCTGCACGGTCTCTCCAAGGAAATCACCGCGGCGCTCCTTGTCGATGACCGTCCGGTATACCTTACCGGTGGTGATGTTGTGGGCTGCTGTAAGCTCGATGTCCAAGAACCGCTCGTAGTTGCCGAGATCGAGATCGACTTCACTGCCATCCTTGAGCACGAACACTTCTCCGTGCTGGGCCGGGTTCATCGTTCCTGCATCGATATTTAAGTACGGATCTATCTTGACTGCCGTGACACGGTAGCCACGGTTCTGTAAAATCCGTCCTACGGATGCAGCAGTGATGCCCTTGCCCAGACCGCTCATCACACCGCCGGCAATTATGATGTACTTCAAAAGAATCTCCCCGATTGCATTATATTTGGCTCACAATCCCTAATAGTGTTATCTTCCTTAAAGGAACGGGATAAAACCCGGTTTTTTCCCGCAGGCTTACCGGTATCGGAATCGGGCAAAGACGAGGGGCCAAAACCCGGGGGGTGTGGCAACCCCAAGTAAGATTAATTTGTGAAAAACCCCACTGAGTACATATGAAATTCGGGCAGATTATCCACATTCTGGCACTTATCGCATTGATTGCCGGCTTTGTCACGCCGGTGCTTGCAGTGAATGCAGAACCAGCAGATGCGGCAACTACCTATTATAATGCGGGTGAATTGCTCCTCAATTCAAATGAATATGAGCGGGCGATTGCATCCTTCGATCAGGCACTTGCCTCCAACACGACCATGATCAAACAGTCCGATGCCCTGCTGTATACGTACCGGGACAAGGGACACGCACTGATCCAGCTCAAGAGATACGATGAAGCGGTCCAGACCATCGAACAGGGGCTGGCACTCTATCCCAAGGACAACATGCTCTGGAACAACAAGGGTTATGCACTCTATAACCTTGGAAAGTACCAGGATGCGGTCGCTTCCTATGACAACGCACTCAAGTATGAGAAGAATTATACGATTGCCCTGATCAACAAGGGAGACACACACTCTAAAATTGGGGATTACCAGGGTGCTGTGGATACCTATACCAAAGCCTTTGAAACCGATCCCGGCAACCGGGATGCAACTACCGGTCTCGCAGCAGCCAGGCAGAGCGCTGCATCCGCCATGCCGACAACCATGATTGTGATCGTGATCCTTGTGATCATTGTCGCTGGTAGAGCAGTCTGGTATATCAAATTCAGAAAGCCTGATGAGCCAAAGCCGGAAGAGAAGAAATCCAAAGGAAATAAGAAATAACTTTTTTTATTCTTTCACTGTCACCGCAAATGCTGCCGAAGTGCGGGAAAGCATTGTTTTTTCGCCATTCTCCAGAAAGACCTCAGCCTCGGCAAAGGCAACACACCTTCCCTTCCTGATCACCTTTGCTTTAGCAACAATCACACCCTCCCGGACACCTTTGACAAAACTGGTGGATTCGGAGATGGTCGCAATTCCCTCATTTTCTTTCAGCATAGTGTAGAGAGCCAGTGCAATCGCCTCGTCAGCAAGCGCCACGAGCATCCCACCCTGCAGCCAGCCGACACCATTGTGCATGTCAGGCCGTACCTGCATTTTCAGCACCGCGGTTCCCGCTTCATAGCTGACAATATCGATCCCCATCAGACAAAAGAACGGGTTGGCATTCCGGCCATGCTGCCAGATGTTTTCAAGATAGGTCATGATTCTCATTAAAATAATCAGATCATTGAACGATTAAGATGATCCATTCCAACGAACACGATATTTTTGAAACGTTCGTAGTAAAGACAAGAGGGTTAATGTTTTTCTGGTTTCCACTGATGACTTTTAAGGAAATTCCGGTATGTGAAAGGAGAACCAAAAAAGAGACAGATCACATCCTTATCCCCACTAACCTCAATGGATACTGCCGATCCGGAATTTATCACAATGCAAATCCCAAAACATTTTCCCCACTATCCCCAATAATCTGATAATAATCCGGCAGGAAAAATGAGTCCACGTATCCGGGCAGCAGCAGTCTCCCTACAAAAAAAATCCGGTGAGTATTTTCCTATCGGCATCCAAGGTACGGAATCACCTCGTGACGGCGTATTGCACCGGATCTCTGGCAAACACTCCAACAGAATGGTAATCTTTTTATTTATTGCTGCGATCCTGCTCATCCCGCCAACTACTGCTATCATTATCGATAACAACGGTCATCAGGAACAGGCAGGAATTCCCCTGCTGACGCCCCCGGACCAGATTCCGGACAAACGTCCGGGGGCACCGGTTCTTCCGGCAGGACCGGCAGATAATACCGACAATAGACAAGGTAACGGATCAACACGAGTGAAACAGGCCGGGATAACGGGTACCGCCACGTTACCGTTTATAGCATACAACAGCACTCCGGGGACTATTAACCGCCAGTACACCTTCTCCTTCCAAAAGACAACCATCACCATAACGACCAATGTGAGCAATGCCGTCTATTATGGGGCAAAAAACGGGGATAAATTCGCAATAATATCCCAAGAAACCGCACCGGAAACCCTGGCTTCCGATTACTACCGGGCGTTTGTTGACGATCCGCACCAGGATCCGCTCTATGCTGACCTTCTCGAAGGTTTCCGCAGCATCAGGACGAATCACCAGTATTCCGATGACGAATATCTTGAACTGCTGACAGTATTTGTGCAGAGCCTTCCTTACGACAATGAATCGGCTGCACATCCCGATAACCCCTCGCGTTTCCCGGTCGAAACCATTGTTGATGGTGCCGGTGATTGCGATGACAAGAGCGTCTTACTTGCCGGCCTCCTCTCACGGGAGGGGTACAACGTCTCACTCCTCCTCTTTATCCCGGAACATCACATGGCGGTCGGTGTAACGGGTGACAGTATGCAGTACAGGGATACCGGGTACATATATGTCGAGACCACCGGCGTTTTACTCATGGGAGATGTACCCGGGAGACTGAACCAGTCCTAAAATACGTACCTTCCGGCCAGGTCCCGCAAGCGACGCCGATAACCAGTCTTCCGCTGGTGATCCGGGTGGGTTCAGGTTCAAAAAATTTCACCAGCGCTGAAAAAACAGAATATATCTTATTCCAGAAGAAAGCCGTTGACGCACGGAACGCAGCACTCAGGGAGCGGCTCGACAACAGGTCAGGAGTAAATCCCTCCAGGTACAAGACATTTATGGAGAACTACAACACGTACGCTGAACTCCATAACTATATCGTAAAGCATGAGCAGGACCGGGCCGGAACCTACCGGTACCTCACTTCACAGATGTCACCTGCTTTTTCTCCGCGCAAAACCACGGGCGATCGTACATGCCCTGCTGCCCTGACAGGTAATGAAACTGAACCAATCTGGTATATGCCATGTCCCCAAGGCATGTGGGTGCCACAACGGTGTGTGTGGCAGAGTTTGCGGCAGGGTTTTGACATCCCCTCCTCGTAAAAGAACCCCACGATAAGAGATGGGTTCATGGAGGATGAGAAACAGCATCCTTATTAAAAAAATTATCCTGCCTTTAAAAAAACTCCCGGCAATACACAATACTACAGAATACACCGCAAAAAAAGGGGGAGGAAAAAACCGATTATAGTTCTGCGGTTCCGGCCAAGGCGGAGTAACGGATATTACTGCCAGTACCCGATAGTTGTCCCGGCGTCATATCACCCGGATTATTAATCTTTAAATCAATCCTGCCGTCAATCCTGCCATCCGATCCATCATAAAAAGGACCGAGGGTCTTGTCAGGAGTAATAACCGTTACTGAGAGCGGATCGGCCGGATCGCCGCTGTAGAGTGAGACAATGATATAAGGGGTATCAGCAGACACGTACTTTGAGAACAGGGCTGTGTGTACCTGATGCCCGTTCCTGTCGGGTTCGGGCAGGAGCCCGGTCATGCAGTGTTCCATGGATTTGTCAAGGGGATCGTCCATGATCGCGGTTGCACAGTACCTGTCAGGGGCCTGCACATGATCCGGGAAAACTACTGCTAGGGCGAGCACCGCACCGACACAGAGCAGCACCGCAATCCACAAGACTTTCATATAAAGAGCTGCTCCCGTGAATGATATCAGGGGTGCCTTTTAATTTTACCCTGCCCGATGCTCCCGATATGTAGACTATTTGCTCATAAATCCTTTAAATAGCCGGAACTTTTTTCTGACCATTCAAATCCCGGCCGCTGTTATTGTGCGACCGGGGGTGATCACCCATGACCCGGAAAAATACCTCTGGCCTGATCGTATCAGGCATCATAACAAGTCTGGTCATCGCATGGCTGGTGATGGCACTCATCCCGCCATCTCTTGCCGGAACCAGTAGTACAGAACCCGTGCTCATATCATCTGAACAGCCGGTTGTCCCGTTACAGAACGATGCACAGTCCCCGATCCCGGACGATGAAACCGGTTCTGGCGAGACTGGCATAGCCGACGTCCTTTCCCCTTCAGGGACCGGGGACCGTGCCTGGCGGTTCGATGTCGACGCCTCGACATTTAAACCCGACGAGTATATTATAACAGCCGAAGCGGTTGTCGAGAAAGCGACCGGCACTGCTCTCTTCAATGTCCTCGACAGTTCATCTTCGAACCAGAACAGGCGCCCGCAGAAAGCGCAGGGATCTGCATCCAACCCGGCGACCGGGAGTTACTATATCACTATCGACCCTGTCAGCGACCGAATTGTCGGGGATAAGTTCACGATAACGGGCAGGACCAACCTGCCGGAAGCTGCAGAGATGCTCGTGCAGGTCTACTCCTCATCGTTCAAGCCAACGCAGAAGAGCCAGAGTGGGGAGTTCTCCGGCACAACCGGGACGGTCCGGGCATCCGATTCATCTCTGCCCGCACCTGCCCTTGCTCCCTTGCAGAAGGATTCAGGCATAAAAGGCTCCGATGCAAAAATTATCAAGACCGCATCTGTCACACTCGAAGTAGATGATGTCACCAGCGTTGTCGGGGAGTTCCAGGCACTGGCCATCGCACAGGGTGGATATCTCTCTTCGACAACTATCCAGGCAAATGGCAACCGGCATGCCGGGACGGTCGTGCTCCGCATCCCGCAGGCACAATTCGAAAGCACCATTGCCGGTGTGAAATCGGCAGGCACCGTCAGGTCATTCACCTCACTTGGTGAGGATGTGACCGAAGAGTATATCGATCTCCAGGCCCAGAAAAAATCGTACCAGGTCCAGCTCGCCCAGTATTACGTGCTGATGAAGAAGGCAGTGAAAGTAAGTGACATCATCGCGATCCAGCAGCAGATCGACCGGGTGCAGACCGAACTGAACCGGCTCGAAGGCAGGCTGAAGTATATCGAGAGCCGGATCGACCTCTCGACCATCACGATCACCCTCCAGGAACCGGAGCCGGAACAGGTCCACACAGAACCCGGGCATAATTTTGTGACCGCCATCAACAAGGGGATCGAAGGGCTGTTCAGTCTTATTGATGCCATCATCATCATGGCGATCACCTTCCTGCCGGCCATTGTCGTCGCGTGCATCGGGTATGGAATTTACCGGTGGAAAAAGGGAAAGCAACCGGTCGAGTCCGCCGCTGAAATACCCGAGGGGAAATAATGGAGTGATGATCGGTGGATCGATTCTTTTTTTTTTATGCTGGTATCCCGGCGAAGTGTCACAGGCACCGGAGGACTTTTCGCATTACCCTTCGATGCCGGTGCCCGGATCCCCCAATCACCCCCTTCCGACCCCGGTCTGAATTCAGTCCCGAAACCCGATCGTCCACCCAATTGCACCTGATTATCGACTGTTCAAAACAGAATTTCTCCGACGTGATCGTATCTTCGGGCAACAGTGGGCTTTTCCATCGCCTTTTTCACCCAATATGACCTGAAATGGGGTGGCAGAAAACACGACCAACCGGAGCCCGCTAAATTGCAGGATCAAATCGTCTTCAAATCAGTTATTTTGGAGAAATAATCGATTAAAACAGTACTTTCCGGAGCGGTGGACACCATACTCCTTTGATCCCGAAAACCGGATCAGGAAATGGGCAAACGGAGTCCGCTAGGGGCTTGAAATAGATCATCTACGGACCCCCTGTCCGATCGAAAACCCTGGAGGAGTTGCATGAACCGGGGACACGGAAAGATTCGTGAAATTTAAGTCGTTGTCCGACGTTCAAATAATTGGATCCGAGGCCCCAAACAGGGGTTCTTTTCATTTTCCCGTATCAAAGCCCATCCGGAAGGAGATCGGCCACCCAATTGCTTCTATTTGCGCACTTTTTGTTATCAGATGTTAAATTCGGAAAACCGGGCTCGTATAGCCAGTTTTAAAGTGAATTTACATCCACATTTCCCGAATTACGCACATATGATCTGGTCCGGGGCCGGTTCCCAGCAGGACGCTCCGTTGGAGGAGAGAGTTTTGTAAAATGTATCTTCCCTCAGGTATTCCATGAGGATGCTCTCCGTCTGATAATCACCCCCGGTCCCTGTGTTTGTGAAAAACCTCCATGGAGTATTATATCGAACTGGAGGGGTGTTGGGGAGATGAGATGAATAGACCGTAATATTTTCCCGTCCGGGAAAATGGTATGGATATTTCCGGAAAAGAATTTTTGAAAAAAAAAATAACATCCCGGTTCACTTTGGGCTGGCGGTTATCAGAAGAAACAGATTTCTGTTATCTGAAAAGCGGATCCGCTTCGTCCCGGAAAAATCCAGAGAATCGGGCAGAAATCCATTCTGCATTTCCTGGGTCTGGTGAAATCCGGTTTTTCCCTGTTCATTCACTTCCCTTTTGCTCCGGATTCGAAAATGTCCCCCACTTCCCGGACATGTAGAGCATTTGCTCATAAATCGTTTATTTATCTGGGCCATTTTTCTGTTGAGAAGCGTATCCCACGCTCCCGTTCCCCGCATGGGGTGATCACGTATGCCTTCAAAAACGGTCCTCTCCTGCTCATTTCAGGACTCGTAATGGGCATCATCCTTGCGTATGTGGTTATGACCGCATTCCCGCTGAACCCGGCGGGAACCAGCAGTACCGTACCGCAGATCCAGCCAGTCGTGCAGCAGAAAATCACAGCCGACATTGAAGACCCCCAGCTATTTTCATCGAAGGAGGAGACCCGGGCATTCCTTACCACTCACACTAAAGGAGGGGAAACCCCCGAATTCCTGAACGAGGGATCCGGCCCTGCCATATCCAGCATGGCAACCGTGGCAAACGGGACCCGGACCTGGCGGTTCGATGTCGATACCACCACGTACAAGCCTGACGAGTATATCGTAACCGTACAGGCGATTCTCCAGGATGCAACCAGCACCGCGCTCTTCAATGTCCTCGATTCGCCTGAGGGAAGATCCTCACTTCAGGCACAGGGATTCCCAGCAGCCCCCGCAACGGACGGGCATTTCATCACCATCAACCCGATTGGCGACCGGTATGTGGGCGAGAAATTTACGATCACCGGGTAGACCAACCTTGCAGCAGATGACGAGATGCTCGTCCAGGTCTACTCCTCACCGTTTAAGCCAACGCAGAAGAGCCAGAGCGGGGAGTTCTCCGGCTCGACCGGGACCGTCCGGGCATCGTGCTATTCCGAGCCAGCACCGGCAGCAACCTCCGCTCCGCTGGAGGGGGGGGGCGGAAATATTCCACAACAAATGTCCAGATCCGGAACGTGGACGAGGCAGATATCGTCAAGACGGACGGGACCTATGCCTATGTCGTCACCGGCAACCGTCTCCAGATCCTGCATGCATATCCTGCCGACAACGCAGGGATCATCGCAACCCTGCAGTTCTCCGGCTCCCCGCAATCGCTGTACCTGAATGGGGACCAACTGGTGCTGATCAGTTCTGATACCCGGCAGCAGACTGTCATGAACTGCCAGCCCAGCGTATGTGGCACCACCCTGCCCGCGATCCAGAAAACCCGGGTGTTTGTCTATTCGGTCAAAGACCCGGCACACCCGGCCCTCCTCCGCGAGATGGAGCTCGACGGCACGTACAAAGATACCCGCATGATCGGGTCCATGCTCTACTTTGTCACGGACAATGCCCTCAGCATGTACGATAACGATGTAAAATTCCCCGGTATCTATGACAGCAGCAGGGGAACATCCGTACCCCCAGTCTGGCATTTCAGCAACAAAGACCAGAAGTTCTCCTTAACAACGGTAGGTGCCGTCGATATCCTGACCGATGACCCGGTTAAGGCAAAGACCTTCCTCATCGGTTCTGCCGGCACGGTCTATGTTTCCCCGGAGCGCCTGTATGTGGCAGTACCGGAAGACGGGGACAAACGCATTGCGCAGGTCACCCGCCTGTACTCCTTTACCCTTGACAACGGCCCGCTCACCTACACGGCCAAGGGAAGCGTCAACGGGACCCTGCTCAACCAGTTCTCCTTAGATGAGTACGGGGGAAACCTGCGGGTCGCAACAATCGTTGACTCCTGGAGCATCCGCGGAAACTGGTGGTCCAGTGAAGTCTCCGTGCTGGATGACCGGCTGAACGTGATCGGATCGGTTGGCAATCTCGCACCAAACGAGAAGATCTACGCTGCACGCTTCATGGGAGAGCGGCTGTACCTCGTGACCTTCCGCGAAACCGACCCGCTCTTTGTCATCGACCTTGCAAATCCAAAGAGCCCGAAGATCCAACTGCAGATCCCCGGGTTCTCCCGTTACCTACACCCGTACGATGCCACCCATCTCATCGGGGTCGGAAAGCAATCCACGCGGGGCGGCCTGAAGATTGCCCTCTTCAATGTAACGGATGTGCACAACCCGCAACTTGTCGGTGAGAAGAAACTGGGAGGGTACGGCAGCGACTCCGAAGTACTCCGGGACCACAAGGCCTTCCTGTTTGACCGTGAAAAAGATCTGCTCGTCCTGCCGGTCCATATCGTTGAAGACACAACCTCCTCGAATGACATTCATCCGGTCTGGGGCGGGGCGTACGTATTCGGCGTGAACCCGGAGAAAGGGTTTACCGAAAAAGGTACCGTAGTCCACTACCGGGATGGCAGCTCATCCTCGTACGATGTGAAACGTGCATTCTATATCGATGATGTCCTCTACACCATGGCGCAGGACAAGATCGTTATGAGCGACTTAAAGAATGGCACTACCCTGATAGGTGCCGTAGAACTGGGCCGGGCATAACAGAGACCCCAAACTTTTTTTTCTGCTGCCGGAACATGACGCCAATCCCCGGCAGGAAGGGGATAATCCGGGGCCTTCTTCAAGGGTACATTCCCTCTGGATCCGGCCCACAGCTGCTTGACATGTAGAGCAATTGCTCATAAATCGTTTAAATATCCGAGAGGTAGTTCTTGGCAGAAGCACTTGGCAAAAAAGTTTAGGTGTGTTTTTTAGGAACGTGAAAAAAATGGTAACAGGAAGCAGAAGAAGAGATGGATTTCTGGATAAACCGTGGGTAGCGATTGCTCTAGCCGCAGGAGTACTCATCGTAGTGATATGTGCGGTTGTGTTTTTCATGGGAGGCTGTGGGAATTCCACGGGTATAACCTCACCTGCTTCGGCAACCAGCCCGTCATCTCCCGGACTGGGTGCACCAGCACATGCAGCCGGTTCTTCGACCGGACTGCCCGGAGTCCTGGCCTATAACGTTGCGATGACCTCCGGTTATGAACTCGATCACGTAGCGGTTCCGGATAAAGGGACATTTATCAAAGTCATTTGCCGCGGGGGATATGAAGGGAAGTACACATCCGGAAACGGAACGCAGGAACTGCGCAATTCCGGGGAGCGGGTGTTTGAGATTGAAAAACCGGGCACAACGGTCTCAGCCACAGTAAAAAAACAGGACGGCTCAACAAAACAGGCACTAACCGTAGAGATCTGGAAGAACGGTACCCGGCTTGTCACAAAGACCACGGCCCTCCCGTATGGTGAGGTAACGGTCAGCAGCGCAATCTGAGCCTGGCAGGAACAATCCGTCAGGTTCAATGCCCATACCGGCCAATCGCATACTCATCTGCTCTTTACCCGGGCCAGGAACCGGGAAGAGAGAAAACCGGGTATCCCCCCGACCCTATCCCGGTGACGGGTCCGGATCCCGGTAAAACCAGCAGGCACATTCCGGCAACAAGCCAGCCTGCTGGTCCAGATGAAGTGCGAGTGCGCCATGACAGAACAAAATGAAGAAATTTCCCAACTGACCGGGCAGGCAAAACTATTTGCTGCCGAACTTGAGGCGCTCCGGGGCGATATGAAGAGTGTCATTGTCGGTCAGGAAGAGGTGATCGACCGGCTCATCATTGCATTGTGTGCAGACGGGCACGTGCTGTTGGAAGGTGTGCCGGGGATTGCAAAGACGCTTATGATCCGCACGCTCTCGCAGTGCATAGACTGCAGTTTTGTCCGGCTCCAGTTCACACCGGATCTCCTTCCCGCCGACATCATGGGAACCAAGATCTTCAACCAGAAGGACGCCAGCTTCTCTACGATTAAAGGTCCGGTCTTTGCCCATTTTGTCCTTGCCGATGAGATCAACCGGGCACCCCCCAAGGTGCAGTCCACCCTGCTTGAAGCAATGCAGGAAAAGCAGGTGACCATCCAAGGCGAGACCCACCCGCTTGCCCGCCCGTTCTTTGTGCTTGCCACCCAGAATCCTATCGAATCGGAAGGAACCTATCCCCTCCCGGAGGCACAGGTTGACCGCTTCATGTTCAAGGTACTGATGACGTACCCGGCCAAAGAAGACGAGGTCAGGATTCTCGACCGGTTCACGGAAGGCACCACCATCACTCCGAAAAAGGTGATGAGTGCAGAAAAGATCCTCGCGATCCAGTCATTCACGAGAAGCCTGTACGCGGATGCCGCCATCAAGCGCTATGTCACGGAGCTTGTGGATGCCACCCGTCACCCGGCAGCCTATGCGATAGACACGGCGAAGTATGTTGCCTACGGTGCATCCCCGCGTGCGTCCATCAGCCTGATCCTCGGGGCCAAGGCCCGGGCCTTAATGACGGGCCGGGGTTTCGTGCTCCCCGAGGATGTCAAGGCAGTGGCACACGATGTGCTCCGGCACCGGATCATCCTGACCTATGAAGGTGAGGCAGAAGGCGTGACTCCCGATGCGATCATCGACCACATTCTCCGGAATGTCAAGGTACCCTGAACTGCCATGAACGCGGAGCAGGCTGTACCGGAGAGGTGGTGATCGTTATGGAAACCAGAACCGACCTGATCCGGCAGCTTAAAAAGATCGAGATCTCCACCAATGCGCTGGTGGAAGGACTCCAGCCGGGTCTCCACCACTCGCTCTTCAAAGGCCAGGGGGTCGAGTTTGCCGAGATCCGGGAGTACGTGCCCGGGGACGATGTCCGTTCCATTGACTGGAAGGTCACTGCCCGGTACAACCGCCCGTTCATCAAGGAATATACCGAGGAGCGCGACCAGACCTTTTACTTTGTCGTGGATATCTCCGGGTCCGGTACGTTTGGTTCAGCAACCTCCAAACAGAAGAAGATGCTCGAAGTGACCACGAGCCTTGCCTTTGCAGCGCTGCGGAAGAACGACCGGATCGGCCTCTGCCTCATCTCTGACCGGGTGGAGAAGTTCCTGCCGGCAAAACGGGGGAAGAAACACCTTGTCTCGATCCTCAACACGTTAATCGATCACAAGGCCATCTCTGCAAAGACAGATCTCTCTGTAGCTGCACGGTTCCTTGGCACCATCCTTAAGCGAAGGAGTTCGTTAATCATCCTGTCCGATTTCACATCGCCGGATTTCCTGGGAGCATTCAAAACCCTCCGCAGATGCCACGAAGTCATCGCAATCCGTGTTTCGGATCAGCGGGAACATGAGCTGCCCGATCTCGGAACCATTGTACTTGAAGATGCCGAGACCAGGGAACAGGTAATAGCAGACACGTCCGATGCTGGTTTCCGCACAAGATATTCTGCCCTCGTTGAAGAAGCGGAAAGGACACTGGCAGCCGGCCTTTCCCGGGCAGGAATCGGAAATGTATCAGTCCTGACAACCGATCCCTACGAGATCCCGCTGCAAAAGTTCTTCCGGGGCATGAAGAGGAGGAGGAATAATGGCAGGATTGTATAACCCCGCCTGGCTCTGGGGCCTGCTCCTGATACCGGTACTTGTCGCTGCCTATTACTTCGTGCTGAAGAAAAAAAAGCAGGAAGCACTCATATTTTCCCATATTGCTTTTGTAAAATCTGCACTGGGAGACAAACAGAAATCCCGGCGCGTTCACCTGCTCTTTGCAATCGCCCTCGCTGCTACAGCCCTGTTGTTCATAGGCCTTGCGGATCCCCACATTTCCCTCAACCAGGAGAAAGTCGGGGTGAATGTCATCATTGTCATCGACGATTCCGGGAGCATGCAGGCCAGTGATTACCCGCCCACACGACTCGAAGCGGCCAAGAGTGCTGCCGACACGCTCATCAAAAATCTCGAGCCGGCCGATAATGCCGGGGTGGTGATCTTCGAAGCTGGCGCAACAACCGCCGCATACCTGAGCCCCGACAAGGACCGGGTCCGGCAAAAACTTGCTGCTGTTACCCCAAAACCCGGGCAGACCGCCATCGGGGATGGCCTCGCGCTGGCCGTTGACATGGCCCGATCGATACCGAACAAGAAGAGCGTAGTAATCCTGCTCTCGGACGGGGTGAATAACACAGGTCTTGTCACCGTTGACGAAGCGGTCACGGTTGCACAAGAAGCCAACATTCAGGTTTTCACCATTGGTCTGGGAACCGCACAACCACAGGTGATCGGGTACGACTGGCTGAGCAAACCGCAGTACGCAGAGCTCGATGAGGCAACCCTCCGGTCAATTGCAGAAAAAACCGGGGGCAGGTATTTCAAATCCGTTGACGGGCAGACGCTGTCTGATATTTACCGCGGACTCAACAAGGAGATCTTCCACGAACAGGAAGAGACGAGCGTTAAGGACTACTTTATTGCCGCATCCCTCATCCTCATCCTTATCGAGATCTTCCTGCGGTACGGGCGGGGGCGAATCATCCCATGAAAGGGCAGGCATCATGTATCCTCCTGCTGCTTTGCCTCCTCATCCCGGCAGCCCTTGCCGCAGACATCACATTCACCGCGGGCCAGCACAGGACTATTACTTCTTAACCGGTCAACCCGTGGAGATCCCGCTTGCGGTGACCAGCAGTTACCCGGATGAGATGCCCGGAACCATCCGGTTCTCAACCGATGCCCAACTCCAGAAGACCGGTGTGGTGATGATCAGCACCCAGAACCGGGTCTTTCCCCAGGCAGTCCCGGCCGGCCGGTCCTTCTTAAACCTCACGATGGCCCCCACGCAGGTTTCCCGCAACTACAAGGTGCACATCTCGTTTTATTACGCAGCCCCATCCCCGGTCAATGCCAGCCTGCCGGAGTTCTTCATCCACATTGTCACCGATCCCGGTCTCATGAAGTATTCTGCGATACCACAGGAAAGCACCAGCCGACCGGAAAGCGGGGAAATACCGGCCAACAGTTCGGTCAGTATTGCAGAGCAGACGGTCAGCACCCGGCAGCAGATGGGGTCTGACAGTACGGAGCAGCAATCGATCGCGAGCGGCCAGCCGCAGCCGGATACAGATGATGAACGACAGCAGCAACAGCGCGATAAAGAGAGGCGGGAACAAGAACAAGTGGAATTTGACGGCAGGCTTGAAAAAGATCCGCTGTTTATGGCAGTAAACGAGAGCCTTGGTGCCGAAGGATTCACCCGCCAGACGTTAGACACGCAGCCGGCAGGCAATGATACCGGTACATTCTCAATGGTGTACCGGAAAGGTGCAGAGAATCGGGTTGTCGTGCAGGGTTCGATGCAGGACGGAATGGTCCCCTCGGTGCGTGAGGCATCGAATGCTGAGATCACCGCAGACCCGGCACTGGCCGTAAATACAAGATTCCAGTCATTCAACCAGACATTGCAGGAGCAGGGGTACGGACATACAGAAACACTGATCAACCGCACACTCACCGGCACAATGGCAAATACCACGTATGCCACACCGGATGGAAAAAAAGCGTACGTGAATGCTACGATGGAAGCCAACCGTGTTGTGAAGGTGACACTGGAACAGGAGACCGGGCCGGCCGGTTTTATGTGGGTCCCGGCCTTCATTCTGGCAACAGTAATCCTTATGGTTTTCGGATGGTTCGCGTACAGGAGATACGGACGGCATGGGCTTCCGGCTCCAAAAGCCCGGACCGGTTCACTATCGCTGGTCTTCGACCACCGGAAGGAGGCCGAACGGCTCCTTAACGAGGCCGAACTGGCTTCTGACCAGTACCGCTACACGGATGCATACGGACAGGCAGGCCGGGCCCTCAGGGTATTCCTGTCGTACGAGTACGGGAACCAGGACGAGGTCACCACTACAGAAATTGTGTCGCTATTCCGCACGTCCGGCCGTGATGCCAGAAATATTGAGGCTATGCTCCTGCGGTGTGATGAGGTGGTGTTTGCCCGGCAGCAGCCGACTGACACGGAATTATCATCCATAATCCTCCAGATCCGGGAAATTATTGCATCATCCGCAGGATCGTAAGTTGAGCCGGACCAAGAGTGATTTTGGAAAAAAAAAACGGCTCTGTTGAAACGCACATGAACGTGAGTTCGCACCCGAAGCATGAAAATTCCCGATCTTACGAGGATTCCCTGCCTCAGGGCCCCTCCGAGGCACGGCAGAGCAATGAGGTTTCAGCACATTTCCGTCATCGATCCGCCGCGGGGGCGCCCCTTCGGGGGCGGCGGAGTTTATCGCATTTGGGGTATGGAGGTCTTAACCCCATCATAATTCATGACAGAGATTATTTTCATGGGAAAACCCCGAGAAAGACAGGCAGTCACTCTTGGGGGCTCTCTGCATTTCGTGTTTTTATCCCTATGCTTAATATTCTAAAAAACGTCACCTGTTCACCATGCAGGATCCTGAAACAAAAGAGATGCTCGCTGACCTCATCTGGCGCAACGCGGTCATTGCCACAGAACTCATCCAGATCACCGAGAACACATCAGCCATCATCAGAAAATCCCCCCCACCGGAAAGTTGCCTTGCCGAACACCACGAACTCCGGAAAACCGCGCTCCATATGGCAGAAAATTACCGTCCCTCAACGGCGCTTGCCCAGCACCTGCTCAAACACCAGTAATGTTATTGGGACACTCTGCCCACGGGTATAGTACAATAATAATGGATGAACGGGAGAGTCCGCTTAAGCATACCATACACAGCGCGATACTGTTCCCCTACATCTCTGTAACAGGAGCAGACCCGTCATGACCACCCCCGGTGTATCGTTCAGTCTCGTCATCCCCGCGTACAACGAGGAGAACCGGATCCAGTTGCTTTTCGATGAGATACCGGCGTTTGACGGGGAACTCATCGTAGTCTGCGACGGAACTGACCGGACTGCTGAGTGTGTCAGCAGGATCGCAAGCGACAGAAAGGAGCTCAGCATCCGCTGCCTGCTGTTCGATCACCGGCTGGGTAAAGGAGGCGGTGTGATCGAAGGACTCAAAGCCACCCGGGCACCGCTTGTGGGGTACTTTGATGCGGACGGTTCCACGAGTATTGGCGAGATGTTAAGGCTCTTTTCTCACCTTTCCCATTCTGACGGTGCAATCGGCTCGCGCTGGGTGCCGGGCTCGACCCTTCGCGTGCGGCAGGGGATCCTGCGCCGGATGGAGAGCCGGGCATTTAATCTCCTGATCCGGCTGCTCTTTGGTCTCACTTACAACGATACGCAATGCGGGGCAAAGGTGTTTACAAAAGCCGCAATCGATGCCGTGCTGCCGCAGATGACGTCACGGGGATTTGAGTTCGATGTCGAACTGCTCTGGCGGCTGCAGCGGGCAGGGTATACCATAACAGAAGTGCCCATCGTCTGGCAGAACACGGGCGATTCGCGAGTGCAGAAGCGGGACATGTTCCGGATGCTCAGGGGTCTTTTTGCCATTCGGTTCGGTCCGGGAAACGTATGATACCATCATCGAGAGAAGAGCAGAAGAAAGAGGCGTTCCGGCTCTTTGAAGACGGGCGGTATATCGAATCGGGCCAGCTCTGCACGATCCTTTTAGAGTCCGGGAAGGATTCCGCGATCGATGTGCTCGCTGCAACGAACCTCTACTACATGGGTAAGCTCGATGATGCGGAGGTCTTCTTCCGGGATCTTGCACAGAAGATGCCGGAATCCTCCTATGTGCACAGTTACCTGGCAAAGGTGCTCGAAGCAAGGGGAGACGAAGGAGCGATTGCAGAATACGCAACTGCCGTCCACCTGGATCCCTCCAACCTGGATGCCCTGCGGAGTTATGCAGAATATCTCCTCGCCCACAAGGATTACCGGGCAGCACTACCCGTCTTTAAGCGACTCATGCAGATAGGCAAGAAATCCGCAGATGGCCGGCACTTGATGCAGGCGCTCTTAGGAATTGGCGAGGCAGCAGAGGCACGCGCTACGCATGACGTGCTGGGGGGCGGTACTGCGCCAGGCCATGAATATGTCGATGCGCTCGTACAGACCGGCAACTTCCCTGCTGCTGCGGAATCAGCGAACCGGATCTACAAAGAGACCCGGGATCCCGCAGTACTGAAAAAATACCTGTCGGCCCTCTCCTGCTACGATGTGCCGGCTTCTCTCAATGCATATGCCGATCATATCGGGTCCGGTACCGATTGCGAGATCCTCTGTGACTATGTGCTGCTGTTGCAGGCACACGGGAGTGCCAAAGAAGCGCTCGGTGCCGCACGGGCACTGGTCGAACGTTCGCCCCAACCGGTATATCGCCTGCTTGTCTGCGATCTGCTCGCTGCCGCTGCCTGGGCAGATGCAGGGGATGGTAGAGAAAATGCCCTTGCCGCATATGAGCAGTTGATCCGTGACGAGCTGGTGACACAGAACGATCTGAACCTGCTCCGGACGATCATCAGCAGGTATCGCCAGCACCTCACCGCATGGGTACCCGCAGAAGAAGCAAAGAGCAGGTTCCTTGGTATAGTTTCACAGGATGTAAACGTCGCAAGCCTGCTTGAAACAGCCCTACTCTACGAAGATTCTGGTGATGCAGCGGAAGCCCGGTCCTGGTATTACCGGGCATACCGGGCAGACTTCCTCTCTGGTGGGCTTTCCTATGCGCAGTTCCTTGATGCACACAACGAAGGGCGCGAGTGCGAGAAGGTGATGCTCTACATCCTCTCGAATGTGAAGAAGAGCGCTGATATCAGCCGGGTAGCCGCAGTGATCGTGGACAAACACGGCACCATGCACAACCTGAAACGGCTGATGGAGCAACTGCTTGCAAAACTCGAAACCCGGAGGGCAACCCTGAATACGGAAGGCCTCGAACTTCTTGCAACGACTTTTTTCATTGCCGGCACCAATGCACACGAAGAGCAGGACTATGCAGGCTGCAAGTATTTCTGCCTGAACGGGATGGACGTAATGCCAGCCCACACCCGTACCATTCACCTGGAAGATTTCCTCGCCCTGATCCGGTCCTGCAAGGAGAAGTCGGTGGCCGATCGCCCGATCCTGAACGTGCCGCAGGCGAAAAAACGGGCAGCAGCCAGTCCTCCTGCGCAGGTGATCACCGACCAGCTCGGTCTCACCGAACAGGAAGCAAAGATCCTCGAGTTCATCCGGCTGCACAGGACGGCAAGCGAGATGGAACTGCGAAAGGTGCTCGGAACCCGCAGGGTGGTCGGGATTGTCAACCGCTTAATCCAGAAAGCCGGGGCACAGGGATTGTTACTGATCGCAAAGAAAGGAGTTGGGGAGGATGGAGAAGCCTATGAATATACCGGAACCTGAACGGATGGACCAGCGTCGGCTCGAGAGCATCAACATCATCAATGCGTTACGCAGGGGCACGGTTCCTGCAAGCGGGCTGGAGCGGATCGCTGTCGGGCTCGATGTCGAAGAGGGCGTGATCAGCCGGCAACTGGATTACGTAGCCCAGTCTGGCGGGGATCTCAAGTTTATCCGGGGAGAGTACGGGAGCGGCAAGACATTTTTAGTTGCCCGGGCACTCGAGATCGCCCGCACCAAGGGGTTTGTCACCTCGCACGTGATCATCTCGTCCGCAACCCCGCTTTACAAGATCAAAGGTATCTACCAGCAGATCTGTGCAAACCTCAGAACCGGCGGGGAAGAGCACGCGATCAAGACAATTCTCGACAACTGGCTTTTTGCCATTGAAGAGCGGCTGCTCTCGGTGAGCGGGACCGGCCTTGAGGATGCTGCTCTCGAAGAGGCCACCGAACGGGAGATCGAGACTGCGCTCAGCGGAATCAGCGAGGTGAACACCGCACTGGCAGCGGCACTGCGCACCTACTACCGCTCGAACAATACCGGTGACTTCCAGCTGGCCCAGGCAGCACTCGGCTGGATTGCCGGTGAGCCGAATATCGGGCGGGACTTCAAGCAGAAGGCGGGAATCAAGGGCGAGATCGACGACACCATCGCGTTTGTCTTCCTGCGGGGCCTTGTTTCTATCATTCGCGGGGCGGGCTACAGCGGGATTGCGATCGCTGTCGATGAGATGGAGACCACGCAGGGACTCCAGCGCAACCAGCGGGAGAAGGGATACCACACGCTCGTCCGGATCATCGATGCGCTCGACCGGGGCGATATGCCACGCTGCTTCTTCCTCTTTACCGGCACGCCTGCCATGTATGACGGTTCACGCGGCATCCGGTCCGTCCCCCCGCTCTATGATCGCATCAGCGTGGTGCAGAACGATGATGCCTACCGCAACCCCCGCCAGCCGCAGATCCTGCTGGAAAAGTTCGATACCTCAAAACTCGAACTGGTGGCACTCAAGATCGTGGATGTCTATGCCCAGGCCTACACGGAGCCGGATCGTGAGCGGGTCTCGCACCGCTTCATCCGCGCCATGATCAAGAAGATCACCACGCGTTTCGGGGGACGGGTGGACGTGATCCCCCGCATATTCTTAAAAGAATTTGTCGATGTGCTGGACAAGTGCGAGCTCTACGAGGACTATACTCCCGGTGATGCGTACGATTTCGATGCCGAGCACCTCAAAGGCGATCTTAAAAAAGAGGAGGAGGCAGTGATGGTGGTCAGGTTCTGATCCCATACCGGAAAAGATAATGTTTTACGCTTTACCAGTTCATCCTACTTGCATGCGCCGGGCACACCTCCTGTTCATCCTTGCCGCAGTTATGTTGTGCGCACTGGTCCCTGTAGCAGGAGCCGTGTCCCTCACCCTCAACGCTTCAGAGAACGAGGCGCACATTGGTGATGCGATCACGCTCATTGGCACAGTGACAGGAATCAAGACGATTGCGGTGTACCTCTTTGTGACCGGACCGGACCTTGACAACCGGGGCGTCACACTCGACAACCTCGACATCCCTGCCGGACGCAGATTGTTCACTACTGCACCGGTGCATCTCGAAAATGGCACCTGGTCCTATACCTGGGACACCACCGTCATCCTTGGAAATCTCAAGCCGGGCACCTATACAATATATGTAGTCGATTCCCCGGTCGACCGGCTGCGTTTTGTCAAAGGCGATTACACCTCAACAGAGATTGAATTTCTTCCCTCTGAAATACCTACTAACGAAACACCACTCGGACCCTGTGTTCCGATTATGGCACTGGTGATCGTCGGGGTTGTTCTGCTGGGATATCGTGGGATGCGGCGGGAATAGGGATTTTTTTTAAAGTTTTTACTTTTTTTGATCTTTGTTCATTTATGGGGGCTGATGCCCCCATACCCCCAATAACGATACTACCGCCGCCCCCGACGGGGCGCCCCCGCGGCGGTTTGATTACTTTTGTTAAAGATTCTGATGAATGAAAAACATTTTTCCAGAACAGTTACAAAAAACCGCTCTGTAGAAATGATTTCCTCACGAAGAAAAACCGAGTGAAAAACAACCGAAAGATCTAAGGTATGGTGTCTCCTTACAATGTTATGCTAGTA
>JBAZRZ010000028.1:0-27207 GCA_041662685.1 Methanoregula sp. | reverse complement strand
ATCCTTGGATGGATGACTCCGTCATCAGTCTACATGAACAAAATCAATTTCAACAAAGACCGAAAATATATCAAAAGCGGACAAAAACTCTGTCAACAAAACGGACATTAATTGTGGCACGCGACACATAATAAAATAAAGGCAGTTTTTCTTGATTATGCAAAAACAGACGATTCAACATAGTTCATTATTCCGGTAATAATAGATAATTATTCAATTCTTCATAGAGAATTAAAAAAGATGTTGAGTAATTATATTGATGATGAAAAAACAACCGCTTTAGTAGGCTTGGCAATTTGTAAATGTGAAATTTTTGATCCAGATTTGAAAAGGATTTTAAAAAAAAATAATCGAAAATCCAAAATCCTTCGAAAGAATTACAAACATAATTCATGACGATCCAAATGCATTTGAAAACATGGACGATGAAATAAATAAATTACTTCTGAAAAAGGAATTTCCGCATTTCCCGGCCCTTATCCCATAATCCCCCCTACCTCCTCCCCTTCCCCTTCTTCTTAGTTCCCTGAGCCCCCGGCTCCCCCTTCAAAGAAATCCCCTGGTGATGATGCCCGACATGCATCTTCGTCGCCTCCGACTGCACATGCTTCGGCTTCTCCGCAGACTGGTTCGACTGATACTGTTCCCTCGGTGACTGCTGATGCCTCGGCTTCTCCGGCTCCCGCAGCCGCTCCCCGGGCTTCCGGTCACCGGACTTTCCGCCGCCGCCCGGCCCCCGCTTCTTCTCCGGCCGGTTGTCCTTGTGCACATCCTCGCACTCCAGCTCCCCGATGATATCGAGCGGCTCGGTGTTGCACTTCGCCAGCCGTATAATCTCCAGCAGCCGCTCCATGCCGATGAAATGCTCCGCCATCACTCTGGCGAGCGGCGTCATCACGAGCCTCGTGCCGTGCTTCTCCACCAGCTTGTGCGTGATGAGTTCCGGCAGGACCGGCTCCATGCTCCCCACCATCATGCTGTTGATCCGGTTGAGATCCGCCTCTTCGCCATTGCACGCGATCGCGTTCGCCACGTACTCCTCCGAGCTCGCCTCGAACTCATGCACCGGCGCAACCTCCTCCATCTCGCCCTTGAGCAGCTTGATGGCGATCTCCTCTTCGGTGCCCGGGTTCTCCCGCGAGTAACTGCCGCCGGGTTCTGCCAGGATAACAACGCGGCCGAGGTCGTGGAAGTCGGGCCGTCCCGCCCGGCCTCCCATCTGGTTGAACTCCTGCACGGTGAGCCAGTCCCGGCCCATGGCCAGCGCATCGAAGATCACCTGCGAGGCGGGGAAATCCACCCCGGCCCCGAGCGCAGCGGTCGTCACGACTGCCATGAGCTTGCCGGTCAGGAACTTCGACTCCACGTCACGGCGTTCCACGGAGCTCAGGCCCGCATGGTACGCGGCTGCCCGGATGCCGAGCGCATCGGCGATCGTGTGGCATCTCGCCCGGGCGTTCGTGAAGATGATCGTCTGGCCCCGGAAGCCCTTCGAGGAGGTTCGCTTGTACTCCTCGGTCGTCATCTGCTTGATCATCGGGATCTTCATCTTGCGCTCGGTAAAGAGGAGATAGCGCTCCAGCCCCACCGGGCGGTCGGCATACAAAACAAGCGTGCAGTTCAGTTTCTTGGCCAGGATCTTGGGCGAGCCGATGGTTGCAGAGAGATAGAGGAACTGGGCCTGCGGGGCGAGATACTTGAGCCTCGCGATCATCCCATCGAGCCGGTGGCCCCGGTCGGCATTCTCCAGCATCTGGACCTCATCGATGATCACGGTCTCGATATTCTGCATCTTCTGGCCGCAGCGGATCATGTTATCCACCCCTTCGTACGTCCCGATGATGATGGGGGCCCGGGGATCCCGGTCCCCGACCTTCCGGGTCTCGGGAAGGTTCAGCCGGCTCGTTCCTGTGAGCAGGCCCGACTTGGCAAACTTTGCATAGCGCTCGGTGAAGCGCTCGTACTTCTGGTTTGCCAAGGCAACCAGCGGAACTAAAAAGAGCGTCCGCCCCCGGCCTTCGAGATAGTTCTTCATCCCGGCCATCTCACCGATGAACGTCTTGCCGCTCGCGGTTGCGGCCACCACCAGCAGGTCCTGTCCCCGGAGGAGACCCGCCTCAACGGCCAGGTGCTGGGCCGGCATCAGCTGCTTGACCCCGCTCGCTTCCACAAAAACCCGGGGCAGCGGCAGCACATCGATCGACGACGTCGTCATCACCGGGTGGGCCTCGAGCTTGTCGAAGATCGCCGACTCCATCGAGATCGAGTCCGGCGAGAGCGTGGCCAACACCCGGTCCAGGTTGCGGTAACTCGCGAGCAGTTTTTCGAGATGCACAATCCCGTCTTTTCCCAGCCGGCCGATATGCGAGACCTCCCTGCTGAGCTCCTTTCTCCCGCAGTCAAGACAGATCTTCTCGTTCTTGCCAAACGTGATCGCGGTCTCGTCATTGAGCGGCGTATAGCGCTCGTCGAGCAGGCACATACGGCAGAGATTCACGGGCCCGGCCGTGACCTGGAACGCCTCCAAAAATTCCTCGAAAAGATGATCCTTTTTGACCATCCGCACATCCGACTCGCGGATCTGCGCGATGAGCTCCTTGCTGGGCGTGTGCACGTAATCTTTCTTGGAGCCCCACCGCACCCGGTATTTTGTGGGCCGGGGACCACGGGGCGTATCATTCAGCTCAACGTAGGCTGAGCCCCGCACGCTCTTGCCGTCATAAAAGAGCAGCTTGTAGTTGCCGCTCCGCTGGAGCTGGACAATGATCTTCATGGCGCAATCAGGTCGTGGATCACGTACGCGAGTTCCACACTCTCCAGTCGTTTCAGGAAATCCGTGAACTCCTCGTCCACGATCACAATCGCGCAGTCGATCCCGTGGAAGGCCGCCTCTATCACGCCTTCGCGGGCGCCAAAGAACATATCGGGTTTCCGGCCCGCCGCTTCGAGCGCGATATACGCTTCGAGACCTACTGCTGCCACCATGCCCGCAGCACCGGTGATCGCCAGCAGCTCGGCCCGCTTTACTTTCCGTGATCCCCCGTGCTGGATCCGGGGCACCTTGCAGACATGGATCTTGCCCTCCTTGTGCTCGATGATCCCGTTGAGTCGTGCCACGCCCACATCCTGGCCCTTCTTCGCATCCGAGACCGCGGTGCCGGTCGCGGCCAGCGGGGCTTTCCCGGCATGGAGAAAACCGTCTTTCATGTATACGCCGACTTCGTCACCCGCGTGCAGGTTCTCGCCGGCAATGGCTGCCCAGACCGATACCTGCTGGATGATGTCGCGCCGGATATGCCGGGCGTACGACTCCAGCGACTCGGCATTGGCCAGCACCCACTCGATGCCGGACTTGGTCACTTCATAATTGCCCCTGCCGCTCGCAGAGACCATGCCTTCGTCAACCAGTTCACGGATATATTCCGAGATTGCCTGCGGGGTGACACCCATCTTCTCGGCAATCTCCTGCTGCCGGACGGCAGGCTGGTGCTCGGCGATCTCCACGAGAATCTGGAGGCGCGAGACTTCGCGTTTGCTGCGCAGAATAGAGTAAAGAGGATCCTTAGCGCCCAGTGTCAAGCAGCACCAGTCCCTGCCCTTTGACATCCATATGGGGAATCCGTTTTGCTATCCCTTTGACAAAGACGGGACTGACATTGAATTTCCGGGAGAGTTCATTGATCGAGCTGTTGCCCTTCGTGAGTTCACCTTCAATATTGTCCACGACTTCCCGGAGATTCTCGTCATTGGAGAGCGAGATGTAGATGATATCTGCAAGATCGGACAGGTTGCACTGGAAGTTTGCCCGGAACTTGTTGTAGGTGGCCCGGAACTCTTTCTCCGGTTTTGAACCGGGTTTTGGCATGCGCCACTGCTCTTCAACCAGGTTGCCTTTTTTCAAGAGCTGGAGGCACATCATGACGGACTCTTCACCGACCTGCGCCTTTATTTCATCTTCAGTCAGCCATGATTTATTCAGGAGTTCATAGACCTTTTTAAAAGATGGATCATTGAACGTCATCAGGAGCGGAACGAGTTCCACAGGATCGTTAACTATTCGAATATGGCCCGGCACGGTAAAATCCCTATAATTATATCGATGTACGATTCAATAAGTTTTTGCGGACATCCATGCAAAACACGGGCAGAATCACTGTATGTGGAATTGTGCAGGGTGTCGGGTTCCGCCCGTTCGTTTACGCACAGGCTACGACGCTTAAGATCGCCGGAACGGTAAAAAATCTCGGCAGCGAAGTGGAGATTTTTGCACGGGGAGCGCGGTTTGAGGAGTTCTTAACAGCAGTTACCCGCGGACCCCCGCTCTCGCGCATCGATTCGGTTACGGTTTCTGATACGGAAGCAATAATTCCGGACGGGTTTTTTATCCTCCCGAGTGCCACCGGGTTATTCAGCGGCATGATCCCGCCCGACATCGCGTGCTGCGATGAGTGCGTCACCGATATTTTCAAAAAAGGCGGGCGGTACGAGAATTACTGGGCCACCTCCTGTGTGAACTGCGGCCCCCGGTACAGCATCATCCATGAGATCCCCTACGATCGCGAACGCACATCCATGGAAGAGTTCCCGATGTGCCCTGCCTGCGCAGGGGAATACAACGATCCCCATTCCCGACGCCACCATGCCCAGACGATCGCCTGCCCGGCCTGCGGCCCGAAGATAGAACTCTTCGACACGGCCGGCCGGAAGGCAGACTGCTGTGATCCGGTCAAGGAGGCCGCAGCGCTGCTTGACGCGGGAAAGATCTTTGCGGTGCGGGGAGCCGGCGGGTTCCACCTTGCCTGTATTGAAAGTTCGGCGGGCGAACTGAAACACCGGCTCGGCAGGATCGAACAGCCGTTTGCAGTAATGGTGCGCCCGGACTATCTCGATCGTATGGCCGAGGTTTCAGGGCAGGATCGCATCCTGCTCACCAGCCCGGTGCATCCGATAGTCGTCCTTACCAAGCGCGATCCCACCGCCCACGCAAGGATCAGCAACGTCCATACGATCGGCTGCATGCTTCCCTATACCGGGCTGCACCACCACCTCTTCTCCCACCTGAAAAATCCGCTCCTCATCATGACGAGCGCCAACATGCCCGGCTACCCGATGATCACGGACATCGACCAGGCCATGGCGAAGCTGAACCGGGATGTGGATTTCTTCTTAACCCACAACCGGACGATCGTGAACCGGTGCGATGATTCGGTGATGCGGGACGGGTACATCATCCGGCTCTCGCGGGGGATTGCACCGAAACGGACCGCCATCGATCTCGGGAAACGCTGCATCCTCGCGGTGGGCCCGGAGCTGAACGCGAATGCCACCATCTACCGGAACGGGTTTGCCGTCACTTCGCCCCACGTGGGCAATGTGCGGAACCCGGCCACGCTCGAATATCTCCAGGAGACCGTGCGGAACCTCCAGCGGGTGCTCGGGGCAGAGTTCGACGTGATCGCCCACGATCTCCACCCGCAGTTCCTCTCAACGAGATTCGCCCGCGAGCTGGCCGCGGAACATTCGCTCGAACTGATCCCAGTCCAGCACCACCGGGCGCATATCGCGGCGGCGACCACGGAGCCCTGCATCGGGATCGCCATCGACGGGGTCGGGTATGGTGATGACGGCACGGTCTGGGGCGGGGAGATCTTCTCCGGCCAGGTGCCGGACCTTAAACGCGTGGCTCATCTTGAACCGGTGCCCATGCCCGGGGGGGATCTAGCCACCCGGTTCCCGGAGCGGATGCTCTACGGGATCCTGCCGGACGAGAGGATCCTCGCATTGCTGGCAGAGCGGGGATGGTCAGATATCGAACTCGGCGTGATAAGAAAACAGGTGGCATCGGGATTCAATGTCACGCAGACGAGCAGTACCGGCCGGGTGCTGGATGCCGCCGCAGCACTGCTCGGCTGCTGCCGGGAGAAGACCTACGATGGCGAGCCGGCCATGAAACTCGAATCTGCAGCGTACGGCGGTTGTGCCGAACCCTGGGAACTCGGGTATGATACAAAAGCCGGATGTGAAATACTCTCCACCCGGTCTCTTATGGAGACAGCACTTGGCCGGGTGCAGGCAGCACCACCCGGGGATCTCCGTGCCGTGCGGAATATAGCGGCATCGTTCCAGTACAATCTTTCGCGGGGTATTGCCACGCTTGCCATCTGGGCTGCGGAACGCGATGGCATGCAGAACATTGCGATCAGCGGCGGGGTTGCGATCAACCACGCGATCCGCGAGACGATCCGAAGCGAGATTACGACAGCGGGCTATACCTGCATCATCAATGCTGATTACCCGCTGGGCGACGGCTGTGTTTCGTACGGGCAGTGCGTGCATGCTGGAAAACTCCTGGGACAAAGGAGGTAGTCACCATGCGCCCTCCAGTCTGTTCGAGCATTTTATCCGTGGGGAGATATAAACAAAGGAAGTAGCAGCGATGGAACCACTCGAACCAACGGAAAAAGAGCAGAAGATAAAAAACCTTGAGCAGGATCTCAACGACCTCCGTCAGGGGCTTGTGGTAGTTACGGATTACTACATCGAGCTCAAAAGCGCCTCGAAAGAACAGATAGCGACCCAGGAGATCGATGAAGGGATCGTCAAACCCCTCATAGAAGATGATCTCGAATTCGAGAGCATCTGGAGATTCCACGAGGAAGTGCTCCTTGCAGATCCGTCGGCTCAGGTTCCCTGTAATGCAATGTACGAGGCATTTGTGCAGTTCTGCACAATGAGCGGAAGGAGTGTCGTGGAACAGGAAGCCTTCGAGTTCGTCTTTGCCCGGATGGAGAACCCTCACCCCATGTGCGATCACGGGGACTGGATCGGGTACCGGCTCCGCACGGCCGGGCAGTAAGAGGGGGGACTTCCCCCACCGGCATCCCTATAAGAAACTCTATATTCTCCATCTTGGATATTTTATATATGGGCAGCAGGAAAGAGCAGATAGGAAGACACTGCCCGTACTGCAATGCAATGGTCACGTACGACGAGTACTTCTGCCGTGCCTGCCACAAGCGGATATTTGATCAGAACCAGTTGGACGCCCTCTTAACCCTTTCACCGGAAATATATATTGTCGGACTCCGGAGAGTTTATTTTTCTGCCCTGCTGGCCATTATCGGTGTCGGGCTGGGGCAGTTTTACAATGGCAACACGCTCAAAGGCGTGGGTTTTTTTTTGTGCATTCCTGTTCGTAGCATTCAGCAACATCGGAGGGAACCAGTACCATACCGTTTTGTATTTCGGTATCTGGATTGCTGCCGCGTGCGAGGGGATCTTTTCGTCATGGCAGATCAGCCAGTACAAGCGATCCTTTTCCGGTAAGAGTTACTTCCTCTGGGCTGAACTGGGATTTTTGTCCCTGGTTGTCCTGCTCCATTTTGCGACAGGGATTCCGGAGGTCGTGTACCTGAGCAAAATGTTCCCGCTCATGAACCTGTGGCTGATGTTTTGAAGAAACGGGAAAATAGTGCCCTGCATGATACCGGCCCCGGACCATCCGGCACAGTAAGCATCGCAACGGTACTTTTCACCACGCTCCAGGAGAGCTAAAAAGCTCCCGGCTATTGTTTTTTCACCTTTACAAGAAACGGGGGTAATATATACCGGGATGGCTCATCATCTCGTCATGCGATATCTCCCGATCATACTCATCCTCCTGCTCTTAACCCTGCTCGTTGCCGGCTGTGTCAGCCCGAATCAGGCCCCGTCACCGGCCACCCCCGGTCTTGTCAGCACCGCAACAACGCCAGGCGGGGAGTCCGGACCCGCAGCCGTTCACACGCTTGTCGTTGAACCCAACGATGGAAAAGCGATGGTCCTCTCCACGATTGCAGGTGCTCACGAGAATATCACGCTCACCATCTACGAACTCAACGATCCCGATATCGTCGCTGCTCTTATCGCAGCGCAGGCAAGGGGCGTCTCGGTCCGGGTGCTCTACAACAATGCATCGTTTGCGTCCATGAACGAAGCGAACCCGAACACCGGCGCGGTCGCGAACCTCTCGCAGGTCGGGGCAAAGACGAAGCCGGTCTCACCCGTCTTCACCGTCACGCACCAGAAGACGCTCACCGCAGACGGTGCCAAATCGTTCATCATGACGTTTAACCTGGAGCCGGGCTACTTTGCCACAACGAGGGATTTTGGGATTGTCACCACCAATATGTCAGAGATCCATGAGATCACGAGTGTGTTTGATGCTGACTGGATGTACAAGAACGCCACTCCCACGTACCCTTCGCTCGTCTGGAGTCCGGTGAACTCCCGGGCGAAGATCCTCGGGGTGATCAACGGTGCAACCAAGACTCTCGAGGTCTACAACGAGGAGATCACCGACAAGCAGAGGGTCAATGCACTCGTGGCGGCGGCGAAACGAGGGGTTGCCGTGCGGGTGATCGCAGTCGACCTCAATAGCGGCGGCCGGAATGAGAACGCTCCCGACCTCGCGACGCTGAATGCCAACGGTGCGCAGGCAAAGACGATCACCTCGCTGTACATCCACGCAAAGATGGTGATCGCGGATTACGGAACACCGGACCAGGTTGCGTACCTCGGCTCGGAGAACCTCGGCACCGTCTCACTCGACTAGAACCGCGAGCTGGGAATCCTGGTTGTGGAGAAACCGATCCTCGACCGGCTGGAGTCGGTGTTCAACAGCGACTGGCTCGTTCCCGCGATGCCGGAGAAGTGAATTGCCGGACAAAGGATTCAAAGACGCTTAAGAGATCTAAAAGAAGCTGTAATAGAGGATGGATCACAAACGACAGTCACTAACCAAGGGAAGAATTCAGCCGGACTAAAAAACCCCGGTCCGACATGCCATTATTTTTTTTTTTAAAATCAGCACGATCTCTTTTTTTTTTTTTTTTTAATGGAGGAATATCAACCATAACCACCCACAAGATTTCGCATGGATCGATCGCAAAATAGTGATCCCTTCCATAATTTTTCTCAGATTCACGGCACCATTACCCTTCACAGCTATGATCTTCAAAGTGGTCATCACACCGGACACGGAAGATGGCGGATTCACCGTCAGCTGCCCGGCCCTTCCCGGCTGCCATTCGCTATAGCGGCGAATTTTTTTAAAAACACGGGATATACCCGGAAATCCTGAAGGGATTCGAATAAAAACAAAATTGCATTAATCAACGAACGGGATAAAGAAAAAAAAAAGAGATTAGCCGAACAGGGCACCGAGCCCTGCCATACCGCTCTCTTCTTCCTGCTTCTTGTCTTCTTCCTTGTGCTCTTCCTTGGCTGGTGCTGCGTGGTGGCCTGCTGCTGCGGGTGCTGCAACTGCGACCTGGGCGACTGCTGCCTTGGAGATTGCCTCTTCAATGTTCACGCCATCGAGCGCTGCAACGAGTGCCTTGATGCGTGATTCATTTGCTGCTACACCGGCGGCAGTAAGGACTGCCTTTACGCCATTCTCATCGACTTTCTTGCCTGCTTTGTGCAGGAGAAGTGCTGCATAGATATACTCCATCTTAAACTACCTCAATGATCTCAAATATTATTTTACCAGACCGTTGATCGCCTGGCTTTCATTATACGCTTTACCAATAATTGCATCGATAACGTCTTTCTCGTAGATCGCTGCCTCAACCGCAAGACCGCGGGCATCCCGGACCGCCTTGGTCAGGATTGCATCCATCGTGTCTTTGGTTGGGATTGCTTCGTTAACCGACAGGTTGAATGCCTGGCGGGCTGCGAGCTGGATCTGTCCGAGAATTACGGTCTCATCTACCGCGAGAACCGACGGTTCAAAGATACCGCCTTCGTGGTACGCAACCTGCAGTGCAAGTCCTACGTCAATGGGCTTGATGTCAAGCTTGACGAGAATCGCAGCAAGTTTTGCCGAGATGACGCCGCCTTTCTTGACAACAGTCTTGGTCTCTCTGATCTTGACCTTGCCGGCTTCAATCGCTGCGGGGATGCCTGCCTGCTGGAGTTCCCCAACAATCGGACCCGGTTTGAAACTGGTCGGACCTTTCTCGATGACGATATCCTCCGGTGCTTTGTCACCGGCTTTTGCCGCCATCTTGGTCTTGGTCTTTTCCAGCTGCTTGAAGAGCTTGAACGGGTTGTCGTTGGTGAAGATAATCGCCGAGTGACCGGAGATGTACTTCGAGAGGTCTTTGACGTCGCCGCCAATATCCTCAAACGCATGTTTGATGAGCGTGTTCCTGGTCACCTTGATGACAGCTTTTCCCCGCAGGTTCCTGCGGATCTGCTGCACCTGCTGTGCCGGGATACCGTACATGTCCACTAACCCGATTAAGGAGAACTGTTTTGCGTTCTTCTTAATCTCTGCGACTTCGTCCTTTTTCCAGGTGGGCAGGTGGTGGGTATACAACGCCATTATTCCAGCCTCACTGCGGGACCCATCGTGGTCTTGACAAAGATGGAACGAACGTTCAGGGGACCCTGTGCAAGGACAGACTCGATCCTTTTTACGATCGTTTCAATGTTCTCGGCGATCTGTTCCGGCTTCATTGCCATTGTACCGACCTTTGAAGAGAAGACCGTCTTGTCTTTGGTACGGATCTTCACAGAGGTGCGAAGACGCGCGACAATCGGGCGGATATCCTGCTGTGCAGGAATCGGCATCGGCATTCTACCCCGCGGACCGAGCCGGGGACCTAAATACCGGCCGACACCGGCCATGACACCCATCTCTGCAATGAAGTACCTGTATGTACTGGCAACTCTCCGTGCTTCGCGGGGCTGACCGCCGAGCCGTTCAACTTCTTCAGGGCCGATAATCAGATCAACCTTGGCATCCTTAGCCTGCGTGACGATATCTCCTTTCCCGATGACACAGATTTTTATCTGCTGACCCGTACCGTGGGGAAGCATTATCGTCTCGTCGATACGATTTTTCGGCTGCGCCATATCGATATTCTTGAGATTGATGGTAATATCGATGCTCTCAGAGAACTTACGCTCTGGCGCCTTTTCAATCGCCGCGTTTACGGCTTCCAAAATTTTGGCCCTATCAACCATCAGATTCCTCCATAGTTCTGCGACCGGACCTAAACCGATCTCCTATGGTTTTCTCATGTTACTTCACGAGAACACTGTCATACTTGCCTTGTGAAATTTCAGTGAGAACATCTTTCGGGCGCTTGCCGTCAACGTTGACACCCATGCTGACACACGTGCCGATGACTTCCTTTACGGCAGTCTTCAGCTCGTACGCGAGCATGCTTTCAATTTTCATGTTAGCAATTCTGACAGCAGCCTCGAATGGTAGATTGCCTACCACTTTGACGTTGGGCTCTGCGGATCCTTTCTCGATATTGGCCTCTTTCTTGATGAGTGCCGTCACCGGGGGGATACCCACGGTGATCGTGAAGGCTTTCTTCGCGTCGACAGTGATCGTTACGGGGACCTGCATTCCGTTGAAGGATGCGGTCTTTGCATTGATCTCATCGACTACTGCTTTCACGTTGATACCGAGTGGTCCGAGCGATGGTCCTAATGGGGGACCAGCCGTTGCCTTTCCGCCGGGTACTAAAACCTCGACCACTTCTGCCATAGTCTTTGCACCATGCCGTCCCGTATTTGCGGGTTCCGAGCTTGGGTCTTTAAATATTGATGGCTGGGGACATAAAGGTGATCTTGGGGGGTGGGGGTTGAACCGTTGTATCTCGATAAAAGATTAACACCGCCACCCCCGCGCGGCGCCCCAGTGGCGGATTAATGATAATCATCAAAATTTTTGCAAATGAATCATTCTTTTTTATTTGGCCTGCGTTTTGCCGGTTTCGGATCCGCGTGTTCATGAATTGTTTTCAAAAGAATCTCGTGCTCATCAAATTCTTCGACTTTGTGGTGAAAAGTTGAATAATCCGGATCCGTTCGATCGACTTCTTTTGTAATTATCACAGATCGTCCGGTTTTATCGGAATGATTTTGTCTGGTATTGCTCTCTTGTTTTACAAATCCTGTCGAATCTCTAACATTTGTACCAACTGATGCCGTCATCTGCATTGTTACTTCACAAGAAACAAAAAAATGGCGGCTTATTGATCCACAATCTGGACAGGATGTTCTCTTATCCGGTGCATCGCGTAAATCTGACAAATCCTTTCCACAACCTTTGCAGGTCGTTATGGAATGTTCTGTCATTACCTCACCATTTTATCATGCCTTACAAATGCCATCTCGTCCGATACGCGGCACAAATTTTTTCGAGCATTTTCTGGTACTCCGCATCGATATCGATCCCCAGATTATTCTCCCGGGCAAGGAATGGAGGATTCACATTATCGATGAAAACCGGGATGTAAAGGATGTAATCATAACCCTTGACATGAGTAAGCCCGATCTTCCTGGTGGGAAGAGCCTGGAACTTTTTCATCGTCTGTGCAGGATCGTTCACCCGGTTTTCACTGATATCTTCCGGGAAATCGCCCCATAATTTCTGGTCGCCCGAGGATAATCGCGGCACAACGGTGTCCTGAAACTCACGAGCTCGTTTCTTGAAACGGGATTTTACACCGTCAGGAATATTTAGTACACGTTCAGATATACCGACCATGACAGTGGCTCCCATGATAATCTCGGATTTTATTCCATGGAGATCCTGCAATACTTCGTACAGATCATCGAAACGGGCATCGCGGTTCCGGTGAGCGGTAATGACGGATTTATTTTCGATACAGATCCTGACGTTCCGGAGATCGGGATTACCGGAAGCATCCGGCTCACCGATGAGAAGATCCATCTTCCTTCCCCGTTTAGTGGGAGACTTAACATTTAGCCAGTGTTTGACGATGTGATTATCAATATCATTTCTCAGTTCCGGACATTTTTGCATCAGGTCCCGGAATATCCCCAGGCTGACAAGATCTGAATGCGTCTCCTGGCGATGATTGTGATAGTGTTCTGTCACAATGTTGTCAATCACTTCGTCGAACGGTGTTTTCACAACAATCATCCTTTACCCGGCGACTTCACCCGATTGTTCAGGAACGTGAAGACTGGTTACTTTCTGGCATGACAGCCATTCATTTTCCAGAATACTGAAGGGAACTGGGATCTGCTTCAATATTGTGCTTTGCAACCGGAAGAATCCATTCGCGGCTCGCTGGCAGTTCGATTCAAGCCACACCCGGACTTCATGGGAATTGAGATATTCATAAATTGTTTCAAGGTGGTCAGGATTCTTTGGAATGATGTAATATACCGAATGGCTTGGGACAATCTCTCCGGAATAATCAATCCTGAAGAACGGTGTTTCCGTGATATCCTTACAAAGTATTTTGCGTTGTAGGATCTGGACTAGAGGAGGATTTTCATGGAAGGCATACCATGGCTTTTTTGCAACGCATGTCCTTTTCAGCAGACGGATTCGGTTTTCTGGCGTAGACAGGAATGGTTTCAATGCTCCAAGCTGACTTTCCGGAATTAATTTCCCATTCAATTCATAGGGCGCAATTATTTCGAGATCCGATTGAACCTTCGAAGAATTTATTGACAAATCTCTCCCAGCTATTGTCGGAAACGCGTACTTTTTCAGATCTGAAGGAATCTCATTTTTATTATGAATGTAGACAGCGTCAGCCCCGGTTGCGACGCCACAACTGACACGAAGACACAGATCGCCCAGAGTGCAATAGCCAACTTTCTTTCGTGTTTTTCCATAGAGAGCCGGAAAGGCTGATGTCCCGTCTTGAGGTAACCGTACGGATTTGGTAGAACCGTCCCGGAAAATTATCGCAGTTTGCGCACCGGTTTTTTTGTGGGTAATCGTAGTTATTGCCGGGTATGTTACAAGTTTTCCAAACGATTGCTCATGGACCAAATCGATCTCATTGATGCAATATCGTGAAAGGATAATCCGGAGTTGGGATGCACTTTTAACCGAGAGATATTTTTCCGGGGTTATGAAGACAAGATTTCCCTCTTTTTCAAGACTGTTCAATGCCTGTTCAAAGAAAAGGAAATAGAGATCGAACCGGCCGGTCGCCGAATGGAATAGCGTGCGGTATACGTTTTTTTCCGGCTCTGTCAATCCGGTGATGGAAACGTAAGGCGGGTTGCCTATGATAAATTTAAATTTCTCATGAGCCTGCAAAAGAAAATCCTCATGCCGGATTTGTATTGAAGGGAATTTTGAAAATTTTTCACACGCTAAAGCGATGTGTTTTGGATCAGAATCTATACCGGTGATGCGGGGGATTTTCGTATTATTTTTTTCACACCACCGTATTATCCCATCGATGAACGCTCCTCTTCCGCAACCAGGATCCAGAATAGTATCTTCCGGTTCCGGAAATTTGTTTTCAAATAATTTTGCCACCATGTGATCAACAATAGGAGGCGGCGTTGGAACGAACCCTTTCATGAGAATTTCCTAACCATATCTGAAGGATTAGGAGTATTAAGGATATCGGACTGAAGGGTGAAAGTAAACAGGTATCCCCAAAAAAAATGTTACACAATGTAACCGGGCGACCCCCATCAGCGAGAGGGCCAACTCGCTGATTATGTGATGTGGTCCCGGCCTGCCATGCAAAGTACACCGCCCGACCCCTATTTTCCCTCAACCGCTCAGCTTTTAGATTCATTCACATACAAAAAAATCTGAAAATCGCTAAAAAATAAAAACAAGATCAACCATTCAACGACGCTTCACCAGCAGGAACCAAGCGTGCGCTGATTTTCTTCCGCGGCACACAGGATTCCCACTCACTTGACTACCCGGCTCTTCCGGCCATTTCCTTTGACAATGCCCAGTTTGCGCAGGTCATTGATCATACTGCTGATAAATTCCGGAGAAGAATACAGGACTACCCGGATATCGGCTTCTTCCTGTTTTATCGTAGCGGATTTCATCTCCCGGACAAGATCCGGCAGGGACATTTTCCCAGCGGTTTCAATGAGATTGAGCACCCGATCAATTACCGGAGCTTTCAAGAAGAGGTTATCCAGCAGTTTCTCCGCACTGTCGCTATCAGCTTCAAACTCCTCAAGAATGGGTTCGACATCATCAAAGACACAGTTGAAGTGAATCCGGGGATCAATCGTGACCCGCGTGGTTGTGTCATAGTGGATCCCATGCGTCAGGGTAATAGCAAAATTTTTCAGGGTCGCTTCGTCTATCTCATCCGGATCCCATGCCTTTCGTTCAACGATCAGATCCCCCGCATCAACTTTTTTGAGGAGGACCATTCCTTCGGATCGCGATTCGAGAACCTAGTTTGCCTCAAGAATACTGATACAATCGTACGTAAGGATTGTCTGGGTCACCATATTTTCCAGGTCATCTTCCGGGATATCTTCCATACCGGATTTAAGGCTCTCTTTCATCTGGTCAAGATAGTCGGAAGTATAGACAACATCACCGACGTTAAACCGTCCCATGATGACGGCAATGTTCTCCCTGCTGGATTGCAGGTTCGAGAGCATCCGGGCATGTGCAGCAGCAAGATCCCCACAGTTGCCCGGGAGGGAAGAAATTTTCTCAACTTCTGTGGTTTGTGGTTCTTCTGCACCCAGACTTTTTGGGGACTCCGGCCTCTGCCGGTTCAGGACATTCTCAATAACGCGGATCAGATTTCCGATAGTCCCGTTCATCACGGTCTCTTCGTTGACTTCACTTTCGACTGACTTTATTGCACGGCAATTCTTTTCCCGTAAAAATTTAACGAAAGTATCTGCGTCCTTCTCCTGATAAAACAATAAGGATTCTTCCAGAACCATAGGTGTTATTGGTACTGTGGGAATTAAGTGCTGTTCCTTTTGTGAAGGAAAACAAGGGAATTGGGATATGTAGAGATACCGCTGCACAAGGGAAAACACCACCACTGTTGTTCGGGGATTGCAGCACAATGGAAATAATAAGGAAGAGTGAAGACAATTTTAGATTACGTATCCGACATTCAGGATTCCGGAGGCACACCCATAAGAGATGTTATTACAGTTCTGTCCAATGATTTTGAAACGCTCGATGTTTTCGGCCCGATAGAAGTTTTAGGAAGATTGCCCGACCCGTTCAACCCGCTTTTTTTCTCCATCACCGGGGGGATCATCACCAGCTCCCAACAGGTTCCTGTGATGACCCGGCCTCTATCCGAACTGAAATCCTCAGGGTATATTCTGTTCATTCCCGGGGGAACGGGTGCAAGGGATCTGGTCAATAATGAGGGGTATATTGCCACGCTCAGATCCCTGGCAGAAAATGCGGAGTTCATTCTCACCGTATGCACGGGTTCGATAATCCTATCCCGGACCGGTATTCTTGACGGGAGAAACGCCACTTAGAACAAACGGGTATTTGCCTGGACAAAAACGGCTCCCGGTGTACACTGGATCAAAAAAGCCCGTTGGGTAAAAGACGGGGCCATCTATACCAGTTCGGGGGTTAGTGCCAGGACAGATATGGCATTGGGATTTGTTTCGGATCTGCTGGGGCCTCCCGTAGCAAAACAGGTGAGCCAGGAGATCGAATACGAGTGGAACGAAGATCCCGGGTATGACCCGTTTTCAGAACTATACCCGTAATAGTTGTGCCATACATCCCGCTCCCCCACAAGGGGTAAATCCACAGGGTATAAAGCCGGTTTCACCGCAACAGACAAAAATATTGACCACGTACACTGTTGAGAGATAGTAAAGAGTGTCTTCATGCTTTCCCACAGCGGGTTAAATCCCCATCTCGAAAAAGGCTGTTCCGATACGCTGGGCTGGGGAATATTTGCCAGGGCAGATATCAGAAAAGATGAGTGGCTGGCCATATTCGGGGGAAAAATAATGCTGATCGATGAGATGTATCCGATTCCTGATAAGATGCAGAGTTATACCATGCAGATCGAAGAGCGGTTTGTCTTAGGTCCTGCCTGTTCCGTCCCGGAAGATACGGATTTTTTCAACCACAGCTGTGACCCCAACAGCGAGTTCAAAGGCCAGGTGTTTCTGGTTGCCATGCGGGATATCAAAGCCGACGAGGAGATCACCTTTGATTATTGCATGACCATTTCAGCATCAGTGGGAAGTGATATGATCTTTGAGATGGACTGTGCCTGCGATTCTCCCCGGTGCCGGAAAAAAATAACGGAACAGGACTGGATGGTTCCCGCATTGCAGGTCCGGTACAAAGGCTATTTTTCCCCGTATATCCAGGACAAGATGGAGAAACTGGACGAAAACCGTTTTGGGGAGATGACATCCTCATCACCGCAAAATTCTTCGGCATGGATCGGACCAGCCGGTGGGACCCGGGCTGTTTTCTGCCCCCGTAATTACCCGGGCGGAACCCTGGGGGGACAAGTGGCGGGTCTATACGGACGATCCGGACCGGGCAGTGAAGCACCTCGCCTCTGTAGCAGACCGGTATCACCTGACGATCATCTCCATCGCGACCTCGAACCCGACGCTCGAAGAGGCGTTTGTCCAGCTCACCGCGGGGGCCTGATGATGGACTGGACGGTTTTTGCCCGGAGTATCGCCGTCGTCACCGAGAAGAACATGCGGATCTATTACTTCAAGGGACCGGTGGTCGTCTTTGGCCTGCTCTTCCCCCTCATCATTTTCCTCACGTTCTTCATCGGGCGGAACCTCGACATCATCCTCTTCTTCCCCGGGTTCCTCGGCATGATGCTCTTTTTTACCGCATCCTCGGTCTGACCGCTGATCACCCCGTGGGAGAAGCGGGAGAAGACCTACGAGCGGCTCATCTCCCTCACGGTTATTCTTGAGAGCATTATCATCGGCGACCTGATGGCCGGCGCGATCTTCGGTGTTGCCATCACAACGATCGTCTTTGTGATATCTACAGTGCTCCTTCACCTCCCCCTCGCGAACGTGGGGCTCCTTGCCTTCTCGTTCGTGCTCGGGTCGATCACGTTTGCTACGCTCGGGACCCTGCTTGCCTCGCCGACAACGGATAACCCGTCAAACATTATGATGCTCTCGAGTCTCGTCCGGCTCCCGCTCATCTTCGTCTCGGGCATATTCATCCCGCTCAACCAGCTTAGCGGCTGGGAATGGATCCTCACCTCGCTCTCCCCGCTTACGTATCTCGTCGATCTCTTCCACCCATCCTTAAACGGCGATGCGGTCTACTCGCCGTGGCTTGATGTGCTGGTGCTCGTTGTCGTGATCCTGGTGTTCATCTGGTGTGCGAAGGTGATCCAGAAGAGGAACCTGGTAAAGGGGATTTAAAAAAGATCATCACGGGGAACCATTGAAACCTCCCCGATCTCCCTGAATGCTATTTCAGCCATGATCACCACACCTCACTGCTCTGCGGCCAGTCCTTTCCAGATGGGGCCATCGAACACACCGTCTTTTGCCTCCGCTTCCATCTCCTCAAAGAGCGAGAACGGAACGGCAAACGTGAATATATTCGCCGGCAGGATCTTTCCCACATTCGCCCGTGCTGCGAGGTCCGTGTACCCGAGCACTGCCCGGGGGTGTTCTTTTTTTGCCTCATCGTACACGAATGCCCCGATCTGCTGGCAGGCAGCCATTGGCGGTACCCGCACGGGATCGGTACCCTCGCGGATTGCCCCGACCAGCGTCACCAGCCCGGTGATCTGCAACGGGTCTGCAACAAATACCACGACGACCGGGCACTCGCCGGGTTTCACCGTGCTCAAGGGGGTGAAGATCACGTACTTCTCTGCAATATCCGTGATCGGCAGATCTGCGATCATGAACCTCTTTGCCTTTTCCGTATTCTTATGAAGGCGTTCTCCGAGCAGGAACTTGGCCCGTTCCCGTTCGGGGATATGATGCACGATTGCGCAATAGGCCTCGGGGTGTTTACTGCTCTCCTGCCCTTTTGCAAAGAACGAGGCCATGAATTCAACGCCGGCGCCACCGAAGGCATCGTAGTATCCGTTGCCAAACCCAAGTCCTGCCCGGGCGCCGGGGCAACCATAGCTCTCCCGATCAAACACGGCGGTCTTTCCTTTTGTTGCGACCTGTGCAAAGAACGGCATAATGCAGGTCTGCCCGTGCGGTTTTATCTGCAATGCTCCTTCGGGTTTTGTATTGCTCCAGAGAACTGCCACGGGTTCGTAGTCAAGCCGGAGTTTTTCTGCGGTAATACTCTTCATAAATGTTCTTTCCTGATTTGGAAGCGGAGAATCGCTATGATAAATGTATTGATTGGGAGTTCAGGCACCGTGAAAGAAGCCGGTGGGAAAATCTCTGGCCGTCAGGGTGGACAGACGCACTAAACTCATGAGAGGGTCGCACCTCATCCCCAGGGCTCCCCACTTGAAGAAAGATCTGGCCACGGCCCCGGGGGCCCGACTCACCGTGAGGAATATTTCCCGGCCAGCATCCCGTAATACCGGGTCGACCGCCAATGATCCCGCAGCCAGACATGCTCGCGGTGCGTGCCTTCGTACTGCAGCCCGCATTTCTCCATGACATGGGCCGAGGCAAGGTTCAGTTCATCGCATATCCCGTAAACCCGGTGCAGGGTGAGCTCGCCAAACCCGAATGCAAGAAGCGCCCGGAGAATTTCCGAGGCATACCCGGATTTCCAGTATTCCGGCAGCAGGATGCACCCGACCTCTGCGGTGCACTTTTGTTCAGGATCGATCTCGAGCATCGTAAAGCCGGCAAACGCCCCCGTTCCCGGTACCCGGATCTCAAGCACGTAATCCTGCCGGTCTTCCCGCTGCGATTCCTCAATCCCGTGCTGCAGGAATCCGGCCACCTGCTCATCGTTCTCAAGCCAGATGAGCACGTACCGCATCACAAGGGAACCCCGGGCGACCCGCTGGATGTTTGCAAGATCCTGCCCGATCAGGTCATCTACGATCAGCCGTTCTGGTGTCAGGGAAAAAACCATACTGTTCTCCACGGGTAAATCTCTTATGGCATCTATTCGCCCGGAAATGTTGAAACCATTTTTACCACCGGTCTCACAGGGTGGCCGGGATACCCGGTTCGTCCTGCCCTGCATGGCGATGGACCGGGCATGAGTACCAATAGTTACTTCGGGAGAGGCATAATCCCACCGTTGAGTGGAAAAAAAATTGCGGTTATCTTAAACTGCCGGAATAAAAAAAAAGAGATGTGGTTTTGTGTTGTGGTCATTATCCGGTGCATAATCACCGCGAAGAAGCAGGAGAATTTCCCTGCCGGTTCCCTTTTTACCAGAGTCCTGCCATATTATAATGGCAGAACCGCTATAATGGCCTTGAGAATCGCGATGATAATGTTAATGAACAAATTCCAGTCAAACATTTCGCTCACCTCCTTTGAGGTTATAGTAGAGTGTGCTAGTCATTAGCACAATAGGCTTCCAGCTAGAGAATCAATAGGCATATAGTGATCGCAAGGGATCGTCCTCGCGAACATTCATAGCCGCTAGTAAAAAAAAAAGGCTATTCCGTAACCCGCTATGGGTAGCACGATAAGGAGGGAACGGGCGGGGGTTTTAAGATCCCCAACTCAACGTCAGAATATGGTGCCGATCTACATTCTCACCGTCGGAAAAATGCTCACCAGAATCTAAAAGTAAATACACTTATAAACAACCTGTGTAGCAATATCCAGTTATCCGATACGGAGATCGTACCATGTACACCGTTCTCTATGTAGATGACGAACAGGCACTTCTGGAATTAGGAAAGATATTCCTCGAACAGTCAGGTTCTATCACCGTAGAGACCGCCCTCTCTGCAAAAGAGGGTATTTTAGCACTGGAAAAAACTGCCTTTGACTGCATCATCTCCGATTACCAGATGCCGGAAATGAACGGCCTCGCATTTCTCAAACTCTTAAGGAAAGAGAACAACTTAATCCCGTTTATTCTTTTCACCGGCCGGGGGCGCGAGGAAGTGATCATCGAAGCGGTGAATAATGGTGTTGATTACTACCTCCAGAAGAGTGGTGATCCCATGTCACAGTTCGTAGAACTGGAGTATAAGGTCAAACTCGCCATAGAACGCCGGCGTACTAATGATGAACTTAAGGAATCCCGGCAGCGGATGACCGACATTATCGACCACCTGCCGGACGCCACCTTTGCAATTGACCGTGACGGCAAGGTGATCGCGTGGAACCGGGCGATGGAGGAGATGACCGGGGTAAATAAAGAGCAGATCCTGGGAACCGGGGATCATTCCTATGCCCTCCCACTTTACGGCACGAGAAGACCGATCCTCCTCGACCTTGTTTTACAAGAAGATAACGAGACCGGGAAAAACTACCCCCATATCATCAGAAAGGACCGTAAACTGATCTCGGATATCTACATCCCCCTCCTCTATGGCTGAAAAGGCGCCTACCTCTGGTTTATCGCATCCCCGCTCTATGACACGCACGGCAACATCACCGGGGCAATCGAATCCATCCGGGACATCACTGACAGGAAGACGACAGAGAATGAGCTGAGGGCCGCATATGAGCAGATCACTGCTTCAGAAGAAGAACTCCGGGACCAGTATGATGAGCTGAAAAAGGGAGAAGACGCCCTCCGAGAGAGTGAGGAGAATTACCGCAGCATCCTTGAAGATATCCAGGATGCTTACTACAGGAGCGACAGTGCGGGGAACCTCATACTGGCAAGCCCCGCAGCTGCAAGACTGCTCGGCTTTAACTCGGAATCTGAATTGATCGGGAAGAATATTGCACAATCTCTCTATTACGATTCAGAAGAACGCTCCCGACTCCTTGCTGAATTAACCAGCAGAGGAACCGTCACCGATTATGAAGTTACCCTGAAAAAACGGGACGGGACACCGGTACCTGTTTCGACAAGCAGCCACAAATACCAGGATAAAAACGGCAATTTCCTCGGGGTTGAGGGAATCTTCCGGGACATCACCGAGCGTAAACGGGCGGATGAAGAAAGAACGTTTAAAAATGTCATCATGTCGACGCAGCAGGAAACTTCCCCGGATGCGATCCTCATCGTGGACGAAAACAGGAAGATCCTCAATTATAATCAGAAATTTATCGGGATCTGGGGAATTCCGGAAGTACGCATAGTATCCCGGGTAGATGAACCGGTGTTGCAATATGTCGTAGCACAACTTGCCGATCCAGAAGCGTTCCTTTACCGGGTCGGGTATCTCTATGATCACAAAGAGGAGAAGAGTTTTGAAGAACTCCTGCTTAATTACGGGAGAATACTGGAACGGTTCTCGGCTCCAATGCTGGGAGAAAAAGGGAAATATTACGGGAGGGTGTGGTACTTCCGGGATATCACAAAACGTAAAAAGATGGAAGATTCGCTTCGGGCAAATGAAGAGAAATATCGCTCTCTTGTTGATAACCTCAATGTGGGTGTCTACCGGAACACAGCCGGATTTCCCGGCAGGTCGCTCTGGGCAAACCCGGCATTTGTCAGGATGCTCGGGTATGATTCTTTACAGGATTACCAGGAACATCCGGTCACGGATAGCTATGTCAATCCCGAAGAGCGGAAGAAATTCATCCAGATGGTGGAGAAAGATGGTTTTGTCAGGGACTATAACCTACAGCTGAAAAAGAAAGACGGTACGCAGATCTGGGTTTCTATCAAGGCACAGGCAAAGAAGAACCCGAATGGAACAATTGCATGGGTTGACGGAATTTGTGACGATATCACCGCTTTGAAGGATGCCGAAGAGAGGAGCCAGTATTACCAGTTCGAGATGTCAAGGGCCATTGATTATCTGCCTGATGCCACTTTTATCATCGACCGGAAAGGTACAGTTCTTGCGTGGAACCGGGCGATTGAAGAGATGACCGGGATCAGTGCTAAGGATATCATTGGCAAAGGAGATTATGAATACGCCATCCCGTTTTACAGAAACCGGCGGCCAATCCTGATCGATCTCATCTTTGCATCAGAGGATGAGTTGAAAAAAGGAGATTATAGAGAGATAAAACGGACCGGGGAGATCCTCTCTGTCGAGACTCCAAGTCCGATACTCAAAGGGAAACCTGCGGTTTTAAGGGCGATCGCCGCTCCCATCTATGACGAAATCGGAAGCGTATCCGGTGCCATTGAAACAATCACTGATATCACCGGATTAAAACGGGCGCAGGAAGATCTCATCAAGTCAGAGAACAGGTACCGGACCATATTTGAGAACACCGGCACGGCTACTGTCCTTATTGAGGAAAATACCATAATATCCATCGCCAATGCCGAATTCGAGCGACTGTCAGGATATTCAAGGGAGGAGATTGAAGGAAAAAAGAGCTGGACGAAATTCGTGGTAAAAGAGGATCTCGAGAGGATGCTTGCCCAGCACCACCTGCGGCGGGAGAGGCAGGAAGCCGCACTGATACATTACGATTTCAGATTCGTCACGAAAACCGGTGAGAACCACAATATCTTCTTAACGATTGATGTAATTCCAGGAACGAAAAAGTCAGTTGCCTCCTTAATGGATACCACCACCCATGTCCGTGCACAGGAAGCGCTGAAACTGGCAAACAGGAAACTCAATCTTCTGTCGGGTATCACACGCCATGATCTCGGGAACCAACTCCAGGCCATATCAGGATATCTTGAACTATCGAAGAAGTCCCTGGCAGATCCAGCCCGCACATCCGAACTCATCGATAAGGAGATGCATATCGCAGATACAATCGAGAGCATGATCAACTTCACCAGGGACTATGAAGGATTGGGCATGAATGCTCCCGCGTGGCAGAATGTGCATACGATTATTGGCAACGTCAGCGCCCTTCTTCCAATGCGGGATATCCGTGTTGGTGCCGGAGATACTGCCCTTGAGGGGTTTGCAGATCCGCTGCTGGAAAGAGTGTTCTACAATCTTATCGACAATGCCCTGCGGTATGGCGGGAACCGGATGACTGCCATCCGTATCTCGTCTCACATGAGTGGGAACTGTCTGGTAATCATATTCGAAGATGACGGTGCAGGAATTGACATTCAGGACAAAGCCCGCCTCTTTGAGAAGGGTTTTGGGAAAAACACCGGCCTCGGACTTTTTCTCTCCAGGGAGGGATCACCGGTATCACAATCACCGAGAACAGCGAGCCGCAAAAAGGGGCCAGGTTCGAGATCGCGGTACCTGAAGGTGCGTACCGGTTTGCGGGCACAACCTGACTTCGCGTGCAAACTCCCTGAGCATTGCATGAAGGTATGTATAAAGGATACGCTAATGGTTGCCTGTAGGCACCCCGTCCGATCCCGGTGCCAGGAGTTGCAGCACCATGCAGGAAATAATCAAAAAAATGATCGCGGAGGCGATGGCTGCCAAGCACGCCGACGTGAACCAGATAAAAAAGAAACGCGGGCAGAATTTTGTTATCGATGACACAAAAGTGTACGCAGATGCAGTCAGGGACATGAAACCTGCAGGAGACCAGAGCAAGGCGATCTTCGCCCTGCACACCGATTCGGTCAATGCCCATTACACGATCTTAAAAAGCCTGACCACCACCATCCGTCCCGAAGACGATCCCTTTGTCGAGCACTACCAGACGCCGGTCATTCTTGAAATGCTCTACGATGCAGACCCGAAGTTCAGGAAGAGCGTGGACTTATTTATCAAAGCCGTTGGCAAGACCGAAGCCCTGATAGGTAAGGAATCGGCTCACCGGTATGCAGGATTCTACGGGCCTACCTGCGTGGTAGACTTTGCCCTGATACCCGGCAGCAGCAATATCGTCAACCAGATACTCCGGACCACGGACATTCCGGTTGCCCACAAGCAGGCGATTCTCGCCGCGAAGTCGTGGGGCATGAACACCTCGTACGGTTTTGGGGACGTCTTTGCCCACGCGGTTGAAGATGGAGCGACCCTTGCCGACGCCGTGAAGCGGGAAGTCCCCATGATCCAGTCCATCTACGACACGCCGGTGGATACCCAGGCAAAACTCATGGACAGCGTGGGCCAGTCCTCCTTCGATTGCCGGAAATACATGAAGGACTACCGCGTAAAAATGCAGGGAGCGGTCAAAGCATCACTCGATGAAGGGGTCCACTACGCTAACATCGTTACGGTGCCGGCATACTGTGTCGGGGATATTGCCCACCACATCTCCCAGTCCACGTACAACATGTGCAAGGACGATGTGTTCATGGCAGTCATCGAGTCGGTGACTGAGGTAATGGACAAGACCTTAAAAGCGGCTGCCCCGAAAATGAAGACCCCGCAGGAGGCGCTGTCAGTGGCAACCGGTGCATCAGCAAGCGCTGCGGAATATATCCTCGAACTCGACGGGTTCAACGCGATCATGGTCGTGGATATGCTGACCAAACGCTACCACAACTATGTCCAGCTCTACCCGAAACGGAGCGCAGCCATCGAGCTCCACAACTGCGATTTCATGGACATGATCTACCGGGGCTGGAAGATGGTAGACAAGGCGCGAAGGATGCAGAGCAGCGAGCCGGGCTCGTGAAACCGAAAGCCGGCGGGTTCGAAGTCGATCTCTCGCCCATCCTGAAGAACGAGGTGATTGCCAACCCCCAGCGGTACGCGTACCCTGCCTGTGCGATGACTGTGCGATTCTCGGCGATGATGCGCCTCTCCGATTACCCGTGCCTGCTCACGAGCGAGCCGGTCACAGCGACCCTTATGACCAATATCATTGCCCTGCACAAGGAGGTTGCAGCTGCACCTGCACGGATCTGCAAGGACTGTGCATCGGCAGCCCTGATGGATTTCCGGCACTGCTCCTGCCAGTGGAAGGAGGCGGTCTGATCCCGGTACCGGGACAGAGGGGGTGATAATTATGAAGTGCTATGTATGTGCAAAAGAGGGTAAAGAGAGCGACGCCGTGGCGGTTTGTGTTGCCTGCGGTATGGGAACCTGCATGAAGCATACGATCAGGAAAGAGGTCGATGTCTGGGAGGGAAGTTATCCTCTGCCTTCCCGCAAACTGCCAAAGAAGATGCCCCGGATGCTCTGCCCGGACTGCAATGCTGCGTACGGGGATGGTAAGTGATGGCATCGCTCACTTCCCGCAGTATCGCAGAAGGTGTCGGCACGCTGCTCCTTGTGTACTTCGGTGCTGGGGCAGCGGCGATCACGCTGATGCTTGCTGCCGGAACAAAGCCCACAACTCCTTTTAACATCGGCATTGGCCAGCTCGGAGGGCTCGGCGACTGGTTTGCGATTGGGATCACATTTGGTATCGTTATCGCTGCCGTCATCTACGCGCTCGGCCGGGTCTCTGGGGCCCACATCAACCCCGGCGGTGACCATTGCCCTCTGGGCCACAAAACGGTTCCCAGCCGGTGACGCAGTCGCATACATCATCGCCCAGTGCATCGGGGCGGCAATCGGGAGCCTGCTCTTCTTCCTGACCGTGGGGATGAATGCGGTCACAATCGGCGGGCTCGGGGCGACTGCACCGTTTCCGGGGATCGGGTACGGGCAGGCGATCCTCGTCGAGGCGATCGCGACCTTCGTGCTGATGCTCGTTATCATGGGTGTTGCGGTAGACAAGCGTGCTCCGCCAGGATTTGCCGGGCTCATCATCGGCCTGACCGTAGCGGGTATGATCACGATGGCCGGCAACATCTCGGGTGCATCGCTCAACCCGGTCCGGACCTTCGGGCCGTATGTGATGGACTTCCTTTCCGGGGGCCCGAATCTCTGGATGTTCTTCCCCATCTACATCATCGGACCGGTCATTGGTGCGGTAGTTGCAGCAGTCTTCTATGACCGGATCACCGCAGAGTGAGTGCGGCCCCATCATCTTTTTTTTCCAGGGACTCGGGTACTTTTTCCCGATATATTCCGATGGGTAACTATGTTACTTGTAGCAGCTAGGTGTCGCGTTTATATGAATAATTGCCAGGATTTTGTTGATCAGGTAGAACAGATTATTCCCCTTGTCCGTGCAGAGTCGGGATGTACCCGGTATGAACTCCACGCGAACGTCTTTGAAGAAGGGCTGTTCATTTTCTGTGAAGTGTGGGAGACGCAGGAACACCTTGACGTGCATATTGCCACCCCGCATATGCAGGCATATTTTGCGAAATGTGCTGAGTGGATGGCAGCGCCAACCGAATTAACCGTGTATAAGATATCGGGACTCAAAACCGTGGTATTATAGCCATCTGCATTATTGATTCGTCGTCAAGAGCGTAATTAAAAAACCGTTTTTCCGAGAGATTCAATTCACTCCAATAATTCTGCTCTGTAGAAATGATTTCCTCACGAAGAAAAACCGAGTGAAAAACAACCGAAAGATCTAAGGTATGGTGTCTCCTTACAATGTTATGCTAGTAAAGAATAAGGAGATAATTAA
>JBAZRZ010000027.1:0-27277 GCA_041662685.1 Methanoregula sp. | reverse complement strand
AAAATAATGTAGATAAAATGTACAATTACCCCTTAAGATTTAGAACGTTTAGTACAGGAAAATCTAAGTAAAAATCTTCGCAATAAAAAATATACAACTACCAATTTAGGAAAATGCAAATTAATAGTCGTATCTTCTTTTTCATTCAATTTTTTTAAAATTCCTCCATCCTTTTGAGTTGTTCATAAATTTGTCCGTACATCATACCCGCTCCAATAGGTCAGGCACTTCCGGCACATTACCAGCAATTTCCGGGATCTTTTTTTAGGTACATTTTTCTCGTAAGAGATCCCGGAAAAAGGGTATAAAGTGCCGGATGTGCCGGAAATTATCCGGCATCCGTTCCTATTACTCACGTTAGCACATCCTGAAACGATCCGCCACGTTCACTCGCAAACCGCGATAACGAGGCTCCCCCCTCAATCGCACACTCCGTTGCCAGGAACAGCCCCACCGCATCGCTCACCGTCAGCAAATTCGCCGTTGCCTGCGAAACCTTCCGGGGCTGCACGAGCCGGTTCCCGTTCGCATAATACCGCAACAGCCAGGCTAAACACCAGTTCAGGATCCCGGACGACTCCGATAACAGTTTAGCCGCAATATCCGGATCACACTTCTCCTCCGGGATCTGGACCGAAAACGGCACCATCCAGATCCGGCGCCAGATGCCGTCATCGGTGCCGGGGATGACAGGCTCGTGGTTGGTCGTCATCCAGATCTTGGCTACGGGCGTAAACTCGAACTCGTTTTCATAGAGTTTTCTGACTGTAATCACGTACTCGCCGGTGATCTGCTTGATGAACGCCTCGTCCATCCGTGCGCCTTCAGCTCCTTCGGCTGCGGTGGCAAGCCGGGCCCCTGCGAGCCGTGCAAGGTCCGACCGGGCGTTCTCGAAGCGTCGGGCCATCAGGGAGTCGGCCGCAATGTTGACCGCATAGTCGGCAAAGAGCCGGGCCAGCACCTCGATGGTCCGGGACTTCCCGTTTCGTCCCTTGCCATACAGGATGAACATCACCTGCTGCGGGTTGGTGCCGAGCAGGGTGTACCCGCACATGGACTGGAAGCCCGAGAGGTAATCGGCATCGCCCCCGAAGATCAGGTCAAGGTGCGCGAGCCACTGCGGGCATGGCGCAGCGGGATCGTATTCGACTGCTGCCTGCTTCGTGAGCATGTCCTCCTTCCGGTGTTCGCGGAACGTCATGGCCGCGAGATCGAGCGTGCCGTTCCGGCAGTTTAGCAGGAGCGGCCGGTTATCGAACTCTCCGGGCAGGACCGGGCTGTGCGGGGCGGCGGAATCGATCATCGCTTTTCTCGCGTGCAGACTTTCAGAGATAATCACCCAACGGGAGAGGGCCCGGGAGCGGTCAGCGGTCGGGGCAACGGCTGCCTCCCGGTGGATCGAACGGGCGACCGTGGTTGCGATGAGCAGCATACGGCCGGCCTCGTCCCGTTCCCAGATGCGGCCGTTCCAGAGATACCAGGTATTGAAGGCCGCACAGTACCGGATCGATTCCCCATGCAGCGCGATCAGCCGCTCGGCATTACCGGCATCAGTCAGGGCATATTCCGGTAGTGCCGCCCCTGCATCCTGCCGGGCCGGATCGTTATTGTTTCCGCCCGGGATGAGGGTGGCTCCCTGCGGGCCTGCGGCGGCAACACCTTCCGGAACCCCGTCCCTTAAGCATAAACCTGCTGGTGGTTTATTGGCACATTTCTGCACGATTCCGGCCTCCTCCGCTGCGGTTTTTGCCCTCGCACGCTCCCGTTTCCCGGCGTTCAGCCGGCGTTCCCGCTCAACCTCCCGCTCTTCCTTCGTCTCGTACTGCTCCCGGAGTTCCTGCCACCGCTGTTTTCCGCCCCCGCAGGAAGCATGGTGGCAGCCGGCATGGATGGCACCGTTCCCGAACTGGATTGCGTATGCCCCATCCGTATGGGTGGAGGAAAATGGGCATGAATTGAGGAGATAAATTCTGCCATTTTGATACGTTTTTTCGGATTTCACCAAAATATTGTGGCTTTGAAGCCACTCCGGAAATTTCGCAATATTTTTATACTGCTTTGCTTCAACGGGAGAACCCGCCGAAGAACTGCCTTCAGCCGGCAGGAATGTCCCAGTTTTTTTCATCAGTTCCCCGCTCACCACATCAAGCCGGTCCGGCACGAATAAAATACGGCTTCTCCGGTGCGGGCGCTCGGGGGTGTTTTCGCCTTTCCGGGTGATCGTGCCGTAGATCTTCCAGATGCGGCCGGCATTCGAGTTCACCGCATCCACGGTAGCGGACTCATCCGAAACGATCGCGTCGAGCACTAAAAGCCCCCGCTTCACGAGTAAGAGTGATGCCGCGTCATTGGGAAGATCTATCCGGTACAGCAGGTGGGTGCCGTTGTCGGAATCCGCCCGGACCGGCTCGGGAAACCCGATGCTCCCGAGCCAGGCGCAAACCCGTTCCACCATCGCAAACGCAGACTCGTGTTCGGCATCGGACGACGAGACCCCGCTCGGCCGGACCGGGTCGATGTCGATCGGGAACCACCGGCGCCGGGTGATCTCGACGTCCGTTGTGGTCGTATCGGTCCGGGTGAGCCGCATCTTTATCCGGTTCGCCCGTCGGGAGAGGAGCGACGGGTTCACCCGGTTTAAAGTCACGTATGTCCCGTGGACCGCAGTATCCGTATCGAGCGCCCCGGCGTACTGTGCGAGAGCCGCATAGTCCGTAAAGTACCCGCTGTGCGTTGCGTTCTCTGCCAGTGCCCGGCACTCTAAGACCTGTCCCGGTCCCGCGAGGAGTTCGATGACAGACACTACATTCCCGGTATATTCAGGTGTCGGTCCGTCCATCGCCGCTCACCTCGTGGTCCATGGTCCCGGACCGTTCCCGGAGTCCCGCCGGATCATCCCGTTCACCAGCCGAAAACGTCCACTTCTTCGCTTCCAGGTCCGTTATTGACGGCCCGATGGTCGGAATACCGGCCTCTTTTACCCGGCATTTGAACTTGATACGGTACGCATGCGAGTGCGTCCTGACAATCGAGATCCGGAAGAGCTTGCCGCCACGCTTCCGGACCCCGTCGGCAACTGCGGTTGCGATGAGAAAGAGCGGGACTTCCGGATCGTACACTTTCGGCTTTGTCATCAGAGCCGCCCCCGCTCTTCGAGTTTTGCAACCCTCTGGCTGATGCGCTCGATCTTCCGGTCCTGGCGTGCGGTGTTCCGGTCCATGCGGTCGAAGAGGAGGAAGAGTAAGTCCCCGTGATTCTCCAGCGCTTCCTGCAGGAGATCGATGGCCAGGTTCTCTTTCCGTTCTTCTGCTGACACAAGGGTCTTTTTCTTCCGGTGTGGCAGGCCGCAGCCGGCAAGTTCTGTCTTGCGTTCCACGTCTACCGGTTCTTTGATGTGCCGCTTTGCCCATGCCAGTTCGTTGTTCTCCCGTCCGGCCTCGTCCGTGGGGGATGCTGCTCCATCCCTTTGGGACACCTCGCGGGAAGGTCCGGCAATGCCGTCGCTTCTCAGTCACGGGATCGTTCCGGCCCCGTTTGTCGATTCGTTCTTGTTTTCCATTGCAATCACTGCTGAAATGTGTGTGTTCTCCCCTCCGTTCCCCCGTAACCACGAGACTCTCTGCTCAAAGTGGTTACAATCTCCAGCGCCGGTTCCGGCCAGAGCCGCAGCTCTTCGCAGCGACTCTAAGTTTCCTGTCACGATTGCAAACGGTAGGCTAAACCGTTATGAATGTGTCAAGAATTCAGCGATCGGGACCGGCGGTCAATTACTAGGTATACGAAAAGAGGCGGGCACGATCTCTTCGGCTGCGGTGCCCGCGATGATGTGCCCCGCGCCGGCAGTCCTGCTGTTCGATATAATAAGACTGGCGAGCGTGTGCTGGAGAGGGCGGGGGGTCTCTTCCCCGATGACCTTCACTCCCTTCCGGTGGCGCATGCTGGTTACCATAATTCCGTTGACAGACAGCAGTGAGAGGTAGAAGAACTTATAGTAGAAGGCCGCAACTTTTGGCGATGCCCCCAGCTTCCGGATCTTCCTCGCTGTCCGTGTGCAGAATTCATTGGCCATAGGTATATTTTACGTTTTTAATATTGAGATTAATAGGCTATTGGTTGCTGGGAAATTTTTCGCAGTCATCGCAGGTTTTTGGAGGAATCGGGGTTCGTAACGCGGTTTTTTATTGGGCATTTGCCTGGTGGGAAAAAAGCGCGGCGCGTTCCTGACGAAAAAATGGTTTTACGCGCAGTTTTTTCGGGTAAATGGCGGAAATGGGGAGATGGTGCCGCATTGTTCAGCTAACCGGGGGGGTTGGATGGGGGCGGAAGATACCGGGAAAATGGGTACGAAGAGGGAACCAGGTACCCGCCTTCAGTCTGCATATCCCCCTAAAACCCCCCTTTGCTTTTTGGCAAGAAAGCTTCGATCCCAAAAACGATACAAAAAAACTTTTTCACATTCACAAAATCAGCATGAGAAACCACACAAAAAGTTTTTATCTCATGTCTCATGTTATAAGATCAGTTTATGCCGGCCTACTATTTTGCCATGGAAGGATATCACACCGGGGAAAAACCCGATCCCGCTGTCGATAAACTGATCACTATCCAATACCAGAAGATCGATTTAACCACCGGTGAACCGCTGGGGGAGTTAACCATTTTAAAAGAATGGGAGAGCTCCGAACAAACGATCATTACTACGTTTTACAACCAGTTTTTCAAACCGGAAATGCCGGTCACCCATTTTATCCCGGTGGGAATGAGTCTCGATTATGAATACGAGCAGATCATCACGAAATGCAAAAAATACAATCTGCCCGCGATTACCAGTCACCAGCTCTATTTCCAGCGACCCCGCTTTGACCTCAGGCCAATTGTCGTCCTTTTGAATGACGGGCGGTTCGCAGGGGCCCGTCTCGATCTGTTCTCATCGAAAAAATACGATGGCAGTCATATGAAGAAATGGTATGAGACCCGGGATTTCAAAAAGATTGAGCACTTTATCCGGGAAGAGACCGAAGCGGTGCTCAAACTGCTGCAATACCTGAGCAAATACAAGACCCGGCTGGGAATTACCAAAAAAGAAGAACCCGGCCACCAGAAACCAGCGCCGGCAATCGCCCCCTCCCGCGAGGAAAAGGCACTTCCCTTCCATCCTCTTCCCTCGCGCGCGAAATTCCCGGCTCCCGCCATGCAACCGGCTAAAAAACGAGAGGAGACCCGGCCACCCGCTCCAAAGAAAAGCCCTGCAAAGCTCCTGAAGGCAGAACCCGGAACTTCCCGGAAAGGTTCGGCACAACTCGGCAAGGCAGAATCCGGAGATACCAGGAGACCTTCGGGCAAGACGAGATCCGCCGCTCCGCGATCCTCTGCACCCCCCAGCTAGTTCCGCAAACATACGCGAGCGAAAACGAATGCGGGAAAAAGAGGATAGGTGCAGCATTTCGCTCTCCTTTTTTTATTAAAAAAAGATTTAAGCGGATTTCTTGCAGAGTCTCATTCAGGAACATGTTTCTTTAAGGCTTTCTCAATTGCCCATCGCCCCCGCCCGAACTCCTCTCCCAGTTTATCAATGATCTCTTTTTTGTTCCTGCCCTGTGCATGAAGGGCAGTGAATCGCCGGGTGAGCCGGTCAGCATCTTCTTCTGTCCACGGCTGACCGAGATTTCTTGTCCCTTTGATGGTCGGTGTCCGGACGGTGGGGATGAGATACCCCGGGGTGATCGTTTTCATCTCCCGGATTTTGGTATCATACATCCGTTCAGAGATCTCAAACCCGATCGCCCGGCGGTTCAGGCCAATGGCGACTTTGGCCGTGGAAAATCCCCCGAGGAAAAAATCTGCCACCTGATCGCCTTCATTGCTGCTGTACTGGATCATCTTGGTGAGCAGCCGTAACGGCAGTTCATTCTTATTTTTGACCTGGCCGGGCTTGTTCTCCCGGTTGATGATCCAGACATCCTCCCGGTCAGCATTATTGCAGGACCGATTATCCCCGCTCTTCTCGACAAGCCCGAACCGGGATTCGAGATTGAACGTCCGTTTGCCGCCCGGTTTTTCATAGAAGAGGATGTGGTAGTGGGACGAGACATATTTCCGGCGGGTGAACACGCCGAAATTGTATTTCCAGATGATATGGTTGATCTCTTTGAGGCGGGTCTGCCGGAGGGCGTTGAGGATATCAATCAGATTGGTGTAGCCCGATACGATGTAGATCGAACCTCCCGGGCGCAGCACCCGCTCGGCCTCTTTGATCCAGTTTACGCTGAATGTCGCGTACTCCTTCTGCGGAATTTCGACATATCCCTCAACTACGAATTCTTCGTTCCGGTTGTAGTGCTGGTGGAGTTTGTCCCCGTTGATCCCGTAGGGGGGATCGGTGACGATGAGATCAACAGAATTATCGGGAATATATCTGGCCGCCCCGCTGATGCAGTCGCCGTTGTAGTATGTGCTGTTGTTGAGAGCAGAGGCTTTCATGATTTACCGGCATTATCGGGGAATTCTGGTTCATGTACATTGAGAGATTATGGTATTTGAGCGCGATGTTTAAGGGAAGTAACATGAACGCTGACAAAAAAACCGGGGTCTGTTTCTGATCTGATCTCCCCCCGTTCTTTCTGACAGGGCCCGGTTGAAAGGAGAAAACCCGGCCACGGTATTAAATTGCCATTCCCAAAGTAATAATAAATAATACTTTAATTATGTATAAATTATTTATATTTAAAACAACTATGCGTTGTCTGGTGAGATCATGAATTTTGGGGTAAATCTGGGATGCACGGTTACTACTATTTCCTGTAAGAATTCAGGTGCGGTGATCACCTTGAAACTGAATGACGTGCCCATCGGGATTACGGTCAGAACTTCCAAAGTTGCAGTGGAGGATCTAAACCTGAAAAAAAATGATTGCGCGTATGCGACATTTTCTGGTGGGACCCAAAAGAACCTCCTGTTTCTGGAGGCAGGATGGTGACGGTCTTTATTCAGGGCAACTGGGTGACTATCCCACTCGGCAATGCTGAACAACTTCCTGAACCCGGGAGTGAAGAATGCACAAAGATGAAGGGGACTTCTCCGCTCGCGAATGCTGGCAAAGAAGTACGGGTATACAAATAAAACCGAATTTCTTACGGTGGTAAGTACATCATTGAATGATTTCGGAAAATGTCCTCCGGGAAGTTTTGTTAAACAGATCGAATCTGTCCGGGGGTATAAACGCATATCATAGCATTCTTTTTTTTATGTATCACACAACAGATTGAATGATGAACCCGATTCCCGTCAGGCTTCGAATCTACCTTTCCATCCTTTTTGTAGTCATCATCGGGGGTATCATTGGCATGATGGCCATTGAACAGCTCTCCCCTGTTGATGCCTTCTACTTTATCATCGTCACGCTGGCTACCGTGGGGTATGGTGATATCCATCCGTTAACCCCTTTAGGCAAACTGTTTGTAATCGCGATAATCCTGATAGGAGTAAGCTGCTTTGTAGGTATTGCAGCAGCTACCGTAGAATTCCTTGTCGAACAGCGTGAACGCGAAAAGAGGCTGGCAAAGTTAAACATGATTATCGGGGGGTTTTATTCTGAGGTAGGAACACAGCTGCTCAGAAGATTTAGTGTCCACGATCCCGGGACCTCACAGATCAGAGCCGCACTTCATGTCTCTGACAACTGGTCGGACGGGGCTTTCAAAAAAGCGCACGCTCTGCTCAAGGATCATTCATTCCGGCTTGACAGTCGCACACTTCCCCTGGAAGAATTGCACAGTTTCCTCTCCCAACACAAGGGATTCATGCTTGCCCTGCTTGAGAACCCACAACTCTACAAACACGACCGGTTCACCGATCATGCACGCGGTCTTCCATCTGGCAGAAGAGTTGATCTCCCGTGAACGTCTGGTGGATCTCCCCCCTCCGATTATGATCATTTGTCCGGTGATATCACCCGGGTGTATGGTCAGCTTGTGGTGGAATGGCTGACATACATGCAGCATCTCAAGAAACATTACCCGTATCTCTTCTCACTGGCGATGCGCACGAATCCTTTTGATGCGAATGTAAGTGCAATTGTGCAGTAATGGGATGCAGGTGGGCCATAAATTTCTTTTTCATATCGATATCACGACATTCCCTCCCGCCACTAACATCCCGGAAAAGTACTTCTGTGAATGATTCAGTCCAGCTTCATTTTGATGCAATGTCTGATACGAATCCCACGGAAAAAAAGGGGTGCTCATTCCAGCACCGCGAGCAGGTTTTCCCGGCCTGCCATATCAGTGATTACCGATACGGCAGGAACGGGAGAAATTACCGGTTTGTGCTGGGCTTTAGCCTTTGCGAGCCTCCGCATCTGTTTCTTTGAGAGCAGGAATGCCTGCACCTCTTCCTGATCAAAAAGACTCTCCCGGCTTGCGCGATCGAAGGGTGTGTTGGCAATATTGAATGCAGCATTGACATCGGCGTGCAGAACACACCCGCAATGGGGGCACTCGAACCGCTTGCGGAACCTCCTGCCAAACTCACCGCACCGGCGCAGCATCGTCTGGATGTGTAGGCCGGGTTCACGTAAATGACGGAAATTCCCCGTTTATGTGCTCGTCTTTCCACCATTTTCTGGAGTGTAAAAAACGATCCGTTATCAAACGTGAATTCATTCTCACGGGAATTTTGTTCGTGGTGTGAGTAATTGTTGGAAAAGAGCTTTTCAAATTTTATGCCGGTGCCCAGCGATTCGGCAAACATTACGATCTGCCGCGTGATGGTGGCAAGGGCCGTTTTGAATGTTTTTCGTTCAGTCGTTTTTAACTTTTTTATTTTCCAGAGTTTACCGTCTTTCCAGAGTTTTGTGCAATTGTTGACGGATTGAGTGTGGATGTGATGGATACTATTCCCCCCAGTTTCAGGATCTTTCCGCTTGTTGGGTCCGCGGCAACTGCCACATGGCCCGTAGTGTTTAAGTCAACACCTATCCAGCGGATCTCATTGAGTGTAGCGAAATGAACTTCAATCACCTCTCTTTTTAGAATTCCGACTGCGATTCAGATCTGAAACATACCCTTAACGGTTTTTTTAAACTCCTCCTTATGCTTACAAATTAGTAATCACAGGATTTCGGATATATCTTGTGGTCGTAATGACCCGGATTTTAAAAAAAAAAAGTGATGATTCGTGTTTTTTTATCCTTTGCTGGTCTAAGCCCATACCCCATACGCGAGGAGCGAGAGCAAGAACGCGAGCAGCAGCATCGCAAGTGAAAGAGGGGCGACAAATACGATCATTGCATTGACGGTACTCGCCAGTTGTGAGATGCGGTTTGAACCAAAGACTACCACGCGTTCGCAGTGTGCGGTACTAGCTGCCACTTCTGCCGGTGACAGATCTTCGATTGCGTCCCTGATACTCTGCATGACTGAAGGCAGGAATTCAGAAACGGGTACGTGCATGCCGACCGGATTCTTTCCGGTGATCGTGTTGACCACATGTGAATCTGTGGTCATCACTTCCGCATGATCGACAAGGGTGAGGATCTGTTCAAGCAGTATCTCACGCACACCTTGTGCCATATTGTTACCATCAATGAGTACGTATGCAGTGCGTTGCCCTTCCACTTCAACGATCAGACCCTGTAAGCCCAGATCGCCAAATCCCTGCTCGCGAAGGTAGGGCAGAGTCATATGGGACACACCGATCCTTAATGGGTGCACAGGAGAGGTACTGCAAATTTTCATTGCATCGATAGCCGCACGCTGATATTCTGTTGATGTCTGTGTTGCAAGAAGGACCGGTGATGAAAGATCGGTCATACAGTTGTGGGCATCGACAAGGGCAACATGAGGAAACCAGCGGTGTCCTTCTGCCATGATCGTGGATCCAATGGAGAAATCGAGATCTTCCGTTTTCTGTGGTGAGCGGGTGGTGATGAGGAGCACGGAATCGTTGAACCGCTGGTAGAGCACCTGGACTGAGCCAACGGTCAGGCGCCCGGATTGCCCTGCTGCCCCGGCATATGATAGATCGCTGCGTGATTTCCCGACTGCATCGATCACCTTATTGATCTCTGATTCAGAAACCAGGTTAAAATCATGGGTGGCGCACCCGTGGGGGACAAGTGTTTCTTCGGGAAAATTGTCGTGCAGCACTTTGGGAAGGTTACCCCCACCGATTTCACCCATGGGGCCCGGATGAAGGTTTGGCACGGTGAACAGGACCGGCTTTCCCTTCTCGCGCCTGAAGAAGAAGTTTACCTGCGGGACAAAAATCTCCTCTCCAATCTCCCGGAAGAAGTCTTCCATCCCTTTCGACCCGTCGGTCATATGGGCGATAAACGCATTGATGAATGCAAGGCCCCGGATTTTAAACGCACGTTTCAGCGGACGTTCAATCATCCAGATCAGTATGACAAAACCCAGCCCGAATACGAGATGAAGTACCAGCGCGAAGATTGCAAACGAGGGGGAGAAGAGAGGCATTCCCACAATCACACCAACACCACTCTGGGTCAGGGCAGGCAGGATCATTCTTGTCACCCGGTAATCCGCGATGGCAACAAGGACTAACAGGCGAAGACCGAAAATAAACCCAAGAGATATCGCATAGGAAAGAGGAATCAGAGCAACTGATGATACCAGTGCGGCAAGGGTAATGATCACGCCAAATACGGTGCATGTGAGTGTGAGGAGCGCAGACCGATTCCAGGTCATGGTCTTACCGCTGTACTCTATCATGGGCTTTGTCAGGAGCAGGGCCGCGATTGCGGGTATGCTGAACGCAATGGTTCCGGAGAACAGGAATTTTTCCGGCAGGAAGAACAGGTTACTGCTCAGCACGGTCGGAAGAGTATAAACAATATTGCCGGAGAACGGGAGGTTCAGCCAGGCACGGGCACAGGCACCGTCGATGATAAGGCCAAGGATGACAATGAGGAGAAATGATCTGAATGCAGATGGTGCAGTGAAGATATACCGAGTGAGCTGCCCCAGTTTTACATCACTGTCCTGCGCCATCAGGTAAACCCTCCGAGGACCAGTTCATGCCGGTCGGGAGTTGACCGGATCTCCGAGCTCGAATAGGTAATTGGCCGGGAATAAAACGGTGCATTGAGGGTGAGGCTCTCGTATTCCCCTCCTTCACCGGCCAGGTTTATTCGCTGTGCAGCCGCGACCCGTTTGAGCCGGTCGATAAGATCCCCATTGAAATGGGCACCGAGAAACTTCTCGTCGAGTCCTTCTGCGGCAGTGACAATGATCATGGCATCCATTCGTGCTGCCACTTCGCGTAACAGCAGTTCAGTGTCCATATGCCAGAGGGGGGTGAAGAGTTCAAGCCCTAGTTCGTCGGTGATCGTCTTCACCCGGACTGCCTGGTATTCCGATGCGACAGCGCCGGCAATCACCCCTTCAATGTCAAGTGCAGCAAGCCCGGCTTCGAGATCCGCTAACTCTTCTTCCTTGCGCCCGTGGGTTTCAATCCCCACGTACTCCATGCCAGCGACCCGGGCAATGACCGGTACTGCGTTGAGATTCGCGGAATGGAACATGTAGGAGTCACGGTTCTTCGGGCGGGCGGTTACCATGTACCGCACATCCTTTCCGCTGTCGATTGCCTTCTGGCACGACAGGATCGAGTCCTTTCCTCCGGAAGTGAGTGCCGCCCAGCTCATGCTTATACTCCTGTCTTTCCCGGCATATCAAGGGTGCCGAAATGCTGCTGGTACCGCACCTTCATCGCGTTCCAGTCCGGCAGGTGCGTCTGGCAGCCCACATGTTCGACTACATACGAGGCAGTGACCGTCCCGATCTTACAGCAGGTCACGGGGGTGTAGCCGCGTACGTATGCTGAGAGGAACCCTGCACGGTATGCATCTCCTGCGCCGGTGGGATCGACAAGTTTGACCGGAACTGCCGGCACGAAATGTTCCGTACCCTTTGTATACAGCATACTCCCGTCACCGCTCATAGTAAAGATTGCCGTGTCAACCTGACCGATCAGCGCCTCTCGGGTGATACCCAGCGTATCGCACATCTGCCTGACTTCATGCTGGTTGGCAAAGAGGACATCGATATGTGCGATGATCGTTTCGAGCGGTTCCTTTGAATAATAGAAGACATCCTGCCCAGGATCAAACGATGCAAACTCGCTTCGCTCTGCAACCCGGCAGTTGAAATTGGGATCTGCAGTTGCCATGTGCACAAACGGAAGTGATGGCGCATCTGAATCGGCAAATGCCTTTGAAGCACCCCATTCAAAGAAGGTCATCTGGTCACCGCATCCATCGGTGAACATGAACGCTGTCGGGGTATGGGTGCCCGGCAGGGTAAAAAACTGCTGCCCGACACCCAGTTTTTTCATCCAGCGTTCATAGTCGCTCCCGGTAAAATCATCGCCAATGCAGGAGACCAGCGTCACCTGCTCTCCCAGCATGGCGATTCCTGCTGCAATGTTTGCCGCACCCCCGCCAAAATAGATCTGCCGGTCAGAGATATGTGTCGAACAGTTCTTTTCCGGGAGATGCGCTACCCGGGATATGTGGTCGATAGCCGTGTGCCCGACAATATGGATCATTGTTCCTGCACGTCCAGTAATTTTAAGGGGATGTCCCGCAGGGCTTTACCAATCGTCTGTTTGGCTATCCGGCCGGCATGCTCTGAGGTCTCGGCGCGGAATACCTTCATCTCCAGCACGAGCCCGACAAGGGCGGTATCTGCCACTACGATTGCGCTTGACAGTGTCTCTTCACAGTAGGGGCAGGCTAAAAAACCCGCCTCGACTTCAACGAACTTTGCCTGGGGATTTAGGCGCTTCCCCGCTTCGCTGATGGCAATACCGATCGCGTCATCCAGTGTCTTGACGTCGCGAACGAGCCATGCGGATTCTATTGTTGCAACATAATCTGGCATTTTCTCTCTCCATTACCATGTATTCAGGTGCACGTGTTCACCCTCAGCCATGCGCCCGGTCAGCTGCGCCGGGGGATGGCCTTTACCCACTGCAAGCAGCGAGACCGGACGGATGTGGGGGGGAAGGGAAAGTACGGTGCGTACTTCCTCGTCATCGAAAGCGCCGGTCCAGCAGGACTGGAGTGTGCGTGCATGCGCTGCAAGCATCATGTATGTACAGGCAATTGTTGCGTCTTCCAGCCCGTACAGGATTCCCCTGTCCCCATAACGGGACATTGCGCGGACATAATTTGCGCATACGACGAAGATCGCGGGCGCCTTTTCTATGTGTGCCTGATCGAGTGCAGCCTCTGCGAGTGCGGTACGGGTGTCTTCATCCGTAACTACGACGACATCCCATGACTCAAGGTTCCCGGCGCTCGGCGCGGTGCCCCCACAGGTCACGATGTAATCGATCTCATCCTGGGACAGGGACTCGCTGTCGTACTCGCGCACCGAAGAACGGCTGGTTAAAAATCCTAGAAATTCAGAGGAGTCCATGTTCCGATAATACCTGCCATGCTTCCTGTGCGGGTGTTGTGGATGCACTGATCGCTACAGCAACTTTCTGCGAAGCCTGATCGAACTGGTTGCTCTCAACAAGCGAGATCGCTTCAGAGAGTGCATTGATCGCTTTTGAGAATTCGTTCTGCCCGGTGCTCCTGAATGCAAACTGGAGTTCGCTGCGGACTGACTCCATCTGCATAAGGAGCATCGTGCGTCCCCCTGCACACTCCAGTTCTGAAAACCCGGTTAAGGCAAGGCAGAACTGGGACACCATGATCAGTTCGGATTTTGCCTTTTCGCCGAACTGGAAACTTCTTACTGCAGTCTTGAGATCCATACTCACCATAGTTGTTGTGGATAAAAGATAGTTATCCTTGACGGAATAAATCTCAAAAAAAAAAAACAAATCAAAAAACCATTTTTGGGTGGATCTCAAAAGTCCACCCGTCACGGGCGTATCGTGTTATTTTAACTTACATTACCGTGCAGACTTTGCCTTTGCACCGAGCGCGGACACTTTGGGCCTGCTCATGCGTCTGCGGATCATCGGGTTTGCCGTGGACTCGTTCAAACCGGAGCCGCCGGACCTGTCGCCCCTGCTGCCGCCACGCCTGCCGCCCCTGCTGCCGCCACGTTTGCCGCCGCGCCCCTGCAGTGCTTCAGCAGCTGCATCGATCTGCTTGACGTTTGCGCCTGCTTTGAATCGCTGGTTCGGGCCGGGAGTCTTCGCCAGTCCTTCCTTCTTCGGGACGAGCCTGATCTTACCTTTTACTCCCTTAATCTGTGCCCATATTGTTGTTCCTGTCTTGCCCATAATCAAACTCCTTATCTAATTCTGCCCCACCACTCATAAATGTTCGCGCCTGAAAACCAGCCTGTGCGAATTAGAAGGGTGGAAAAGTTCACTTCCCGGTAACTGCCGCGTCGATCTCTTTTCGTAAGATCTCGCTGACCAGCTTGCCATCCACGGAGCCCCGCACTTCCTCCATCACCAGACCCATGAGTGGACCAAGTGCTGCCTTACCCTTCTCTTTTACAAAGTCCGAGCGGGTGGCGATGATCTTTCTCACGATGGTTTTGAGGTCTGCGCGCGAGACGGCGGGTGCGAGCTGCGCAAGGGCTGCATCTACTGCACTACCCCCGGCAATGCTGCGCAGGAGTGCGGGAATTGCCTCTTTTGCCGCCCGCCCGTTTTCCACCGCATGCCAGATGGCGAGATAACTCTCGTCCGATACTGCACGCATCTCAACTCCTTCGCGCCGGAGTTCGGTCGCGGTGGACAGGAGGGTGAATGCAGCAAGTTTGGGTTTGATCTTTTCGTTTATGGCTCTCTCAAACAGCGGCAGTTTATCTGAGGCGGCCAGCTGGAGCGCATAATTCATGTCGATGGCATAGTCCTTTGCATACCGTTCGGCTTTGTGCGTCAGCAGTTCGGGCACGATCACTGCGTTCCATCGATCCTCCCCGATGACTACCGGCAGGACATCCGTCTCAGGATACATCCTTGCCGCGCCGGGCAGAGGACGCATGTACGCAGTACTGCCTTCCTCCAGCATCTTCCGCGTCTCTTCCGGCACGGGCGTATCGGAGAGTGCCATGCCCGCCCGGATGATCACCTGGTTGAGTGCACATGCAACCTGCTTTTCGTTTGCTCCCGATACGAGGATTACGCAGTCCTGCTCTTCTGCATGCATGTGGCTGCGCAGCAGGGCGACTTCTTCTGCCGTTACGCCATACGCGGGCAGTTCATCGGTATGGAAGATCCCACCCACCCCGCATTTCTTGGCATAATCCGACATCTCGCTGCCGAGACGTCGGTCCGGCTGGAGTTCGCGTCCTACGAGTCCTGAAAATCCTTTGAGGGTGATTGCCGAAATCCGTTTTGCCTTTTTGAGAACGGCAGATTTTGTCTCCCTGAACAGGCCGGTTACATCCTGTGATGCTGCATGGGCGACCGATGCATTCCGCTTCCGCAGTTCATCGCGGATGGCAAGGAGTGTCTGCTGTCGCTGGACCTCGCGCTTCACGACTTCTGCGATGAGGTCAAGTTCCTGCACCCCCTTAATCTCAACCCGTGCACCGCTCGCAATAGAGATGTTCACATCCTGTCGGATCGTGCCGATCCCGCGCTTGACTTTCCCGGTGGAGCGCAGCACCATGCCGATATACTCGGCCACCTTCTGCACCTCTTCGGGAGTGTGCATGCAGGGCGAGGTGGTGATCTCGATGAGGGGAATGCCGAGCCGTTCGAGCGAAAATAGGTCGTCTTTTACCCGCTGGGCTGCCTCCTCTTCAAGACAGATCGTCTCGATCTCCCCCCAGTTCGGGAGCGCTCCCCTGACCGCTACAAGTGCCGTGCGCTGGAACCCGCTCGTGTTCGAACCATCGATGACGAGCTTGCGCATCACGTGAACCTGTGGGATCGGCGTCATACCGAACATCTTCCCGATGGTCAGGCAGACCGAGAGTGCTTCATCGTTCAGCGGTGCCGGGGGTTCCTCATCATTCTCGACAAGGCAGGTGGTGCCGTACGTATAATACTGGAACTTCCGGTCGCGCTTCATCTCCTCTTTTGCGGCACGGTCGATCTCACCCATCTCGCTCTCGGTGGCCCTAAGGTACCGGAAGAATTCCCCGCTGTGTTCGTCCACTTCGCGGAGCATGGTCGGGCAGTGGCAGAACAGTTTCTCCTCCGTATCCAGCTGCTGGTGGATCTCGAGTCCGGCAACCAGTCCCAGTGCCTTATAATCCATGAGCGGACCTCCGGTTCAGTTCCCCTTTGAGATCGGTCTGCATCATCGCGGCCGCTTTTGCCGTATCCTTCTCATTACCCAGCACCCACATCAGTTTCACGAGTGCCACTTCAGGGAGCATGTCGCCCCCCTCTATAACTCCTGCATTGAGGAGATCGCGCCCGGTATCGTACACCCGGTCACAGACCCGCCCGTGCATGCACTGGGATGTCATAACAACGAGCGTGCCTGCCTCGACCCGTTTCCTGATGGCCGGGATGAGCAGGGTGCTCACGTGCCCGAGCCCGGTACCCGCGAGCGCGAGGCCCTTGTAGCCTTCGTATGCCCTGATGAGGTCCGGGGACATACCGGGGTAGAACTGTAAGAGGGCACAGTGCGGTTCGAGGCTATCGCGAAGTGCGAGTTTATGACTGCCGCGTCTAACTGCATCCGGTGTAAGAGTCCCAGTGCGGGATGGGTACGCAACCGAGCCGATAGCCGGCAGGCCCACGCTCTGGAAGGCATCGCGGCGTGAGGTGTGCATTTTGCGCACCCGTGTGCCACGGTGGATTACGCAAGCGTCATCGTTGGTGGTTGCGTGCATGACGATCGCAACTTCACCGAGATCACTCGTTGCTGCTGCGGCTGCACATACGGCGTTCATCGCGTTATCGCTTGAAGGCCGGTCGGCAGAACGCTGCGAGCCGACAAAGATGATCGGCACGGGCGTATCGATCATGAAACTGATAGCGGCAGCACTGTATGCCATCGTATCAGTGCCGTGCGTGACAATGATCCCTTTTGCACCATTCTTAATCTCCGTGTGTACTGCACGGGCAAGTTCCTGCCAGATTGCAGGGGTCATGTTCTCTGAGAGGATTGCGGCGAGCGGGAGGGTGCGGTAATTGGCAATCTGTGCAAGTTCCGGGATAGCCGTCAGGATATCGCTCGCATCGAACTGGCTGCTGACGGAGCCGGTCCGGTAATCGATGCGGCTCGCAATGGTCCCACCGGTGGATATGATCGAAAGATCCGGCAGCCCCTCCGTTTTATTCACTACGCGGGAGCGTGCGGGTGTCGGAACAGACGATTCGATACAGGTGCATGACGATGGCGGCACACCGATATTGTAGCCGGAACTGAGTTTTACCACGGCCATGCCGTCACGGCTGGTGATGAAAATTCCCTTATGGGTCTTTCCCCTGTATTCGCACGACACCAGATCGCCTGACTTCATGGTGGCGGTTATGCTACCAGCCTCCGTGCATCCGTTATGAGTTCATCCTTTGCCTTGGCCAGCTTTGCCAGCCGTTCATCGATCAGTGCGGAATCCTTATCGAGCTGTTTCCGGCGTTCTTCGAGCGCAATCTTCGTTGCAAAGGGAGCCGGGCCCCCGGGTGCTTTTCGCAGTGTGACCGAGTGGGTGGCATCGAGTGCCTCATCGATCTTCGCTTGTGTGAGTCCCTTTGCAGAAAGGGAAATCTCCGCGCCAAGTTCCTGCGCTGCTTCATCCAGGGTTGCAAGCGACAGGCTTCCTTTCTGCACGGCCCGTCCGACAATATTGTGGGCGGTACGGAATGGCAGCCCGTAGTTCCTGACCAGCGTGTCCGCAAGCTCGGTTGCCGTGGAAAATCCCTTGCCCGCCTCTTCCTTCATCCGCTCCGTATCGAACGTCGCGCTCGCGAGCATATCGATGAGTAGGCGCAGGCATGCCTTGGTATCGTGCATGCCCCGCCAGATATTGGGGGTGAGTTCCTGGAGATCGCGGTTGTAACTCATGGGGAGTCCCTTGACGGTCATCATGGCCGCTGTGAACGCACCAAAGACCGAGCCGGTCTTTCCCCGCATTATCTCTGCGGTATCCGGGTTCTTCTTCTGGGGCATAATCGAGGATGTCGAGCAGAAGGCATCATCCAGCGAGACGAATTTTACGAACGAGGTGCTCCAGATGATCAGTTCCTCGCAGAGCCGGCTCGTGTTGGCCATCAGGATCGAGAGGTCAGCAAGCACTTCAAGCGCGAAGTCCCGTCCTGCCACTGCGTCCATCGTATTGGTCACAAGACCGTCAAAACCGAGCTGGCGTGCGGTGAGTTCGCGGTTGATGGGGTAACCGGTTGATGCGAATGCCGCTGCACCGAGCGGGGATAAGTTCACCCGCACATAGGCATCCCTGAGCCGGTCGAAATCCCGCGAGTACATCTGCTCGTAGGCAAGGTGGTGGTGGGCAAGGGTGGTGGGCTGGGCATGCTGGAGGTGGGTGAACCCGGGCATGACTGTTTCGGTATGCTTCTCTGATAGTGCAACGAGCACTTCGCGCACTTTCAGGAGCTCTGCCATCTGCTTGAGGAGATCTTCGCGCAGTTTGATACGGATACAGGTTGCCACTTCATCGTTGCGTGACCGTCCCATATGCATGCGCCCTCCGACGTCGACACCAACGGACTCGATCAGCATCGCTTCGATCCCGGCATGCACGTCTTCAAACCGGTCATCGAACACTTCTTCAGGAATTCCCTCATCGTGCAACACCAGCAGTGCCGGGAGGAGCTGCTGTGTGATCTCGTGCCCGATGATCTTCTGCTTGTCCAACATCAGCACATGAGCGATATCCACGAGCACATCTGCATCGGCAATGCAGCGGTCAGCACGCATCGAGGAGAGAAAGTGCATCATCTCTCCGGTCCTCTCTCCTGAAAGGCGCCCCAGTCTCACAACGTCGGTTCGCATCTGTTCACCCACAAATAGTACTGTTCTTTTTAGTGGCGGACTGATTAAACCCACGCCTTTTTTGCCGCGAGTTCGATCGCAGCCTGTACAGATTCCTTGGGAATGATCGTCGCTACGGGCACACGGACGATCTGCTCGATCACACTGGATACGATAGGAGCGCAGACAATCGCGATCGCACTTTCGCGCTCCGCCCGTACTGCCGCTACAATGGCATCCTCCATCGTATGCACGGGATATTCCCGCACCCGCATACGGTGCCCCTCGATATCGGTCACCCGCTCCTCTACACTTTCAAGGACCGAACGGGCACAATCAGCCCGATGAAGACTTCATCGCCCACATGATACAACTGGCGAAGGGCATGGATGATTGCCCGTAACGTGGAAAGGTTGGGGGATCGTTTTCCATGCATGATCTTGTAGAGCGAACTCTGTGCTATCCCGCTCTTTTCCGAGAGTTCCCGCACACTGATACGCAGGTCGTGTTTGAGGAGATCATTGAGCGTGGTCATGAACTCGTCATCTGATATGAGTGCTGCGCGCATGAGATGGTCGATTGGATCCACTTGTGCCATATAACAGGTACAATAAGGCTAACTATTGATTAATTTTTTCTGTATTGTCCAAAATTGTTGAAAATTTCCCGCACTTTTGTGGACAGTTAAGATAATAACTTAATCCAAAAGTAAAATTTTAATAAAAAAATTACTACAAAACGAGAGAAATTATGTCCTAATGGTGCACTTTTTATTATTGACGGAGTAACACTCCAGTATGAAACAGCAGAAGATTATGGTAATTGCGCTCATCGCGATTGCCCTCTTACTGATCACCGCCGGCTGCACGCAGCCTGCGGCAACAACCAGCCCGACAACAACGGTAGCTCCAACAACTTCAGCCGCACCGATCACGGAACTCCGTATCGGGTACCAGCCCAGCACGCACCAGATGGCGGAAATCACTGCCATGAACAAAGGCTGGTGGCAGCAGGATCTTGCACCGCTCGGCGTCAAAAATGTCAGCGACAAGGTCTTCCCGACCGGCGCTCCTGAAATGGTAGCCATGCTTGCAGGCGATATCGATATTGCCTATGTTGGGGCAGCACCCGTCATGAGCGCGGTAAGCACCGGGCTCGATGCGAAGATCGTTGCCGGCGTTAACACCCAGGGTTCTGACGTCGTGATCAGGAACGATATCGATTACACGGGCCCTCCGAGCCTCAAGGGCCTGACGATCGCAACCTTCCCCGCAGGTACCATCCAGGATACGGTCCTCCGCAACTGGCTCAAGCAGAACAATATTACTCCTGACAAAGATGTCACCATCAAAGGAATGAACCCCGGCGATGCAGTCATAGCAATCACTGCCGGCAAGGTTGACGGTGTCTTCCTGCCGACTCCCTCCCCCAGTGTTGTCGTCAACCAGGGCAAGGGCAAGATCGTTGTCCATTCCGGTGAGATGTACCCCAACCACACCTGCTGTGTCCTCGTTGTCAGCGGCAAACTGATCCGTGAGCACCCGGAAATTGTACGGCAGATCATCAAGACCAATGACAAGGCTGTCGCATTTAATTTACAGAATACTGATGAAGCAGCGGCAATCTTTGCAGACAAGACCGGTTCGAAACTGGAAGACGTCAAGGCCTCACTCAAGGAATGGGATGGCAACTGGGCATCAGACCCGAATATCATTATCGCTCCGGTCCTTGACTACGCCAAGATCCAGTACGATCTCGGGTACATCAAGAAGCCCCTGACCCAGGCCGATCTCTTCGATCTCAGCTTCTACCAGAAGAACTGAGTAATCTTAAACCAACTCTTTTTTTTGTTTTCATGCATTGTAGTATAGAGTACATACATGCAGGTACTGGCATGCCGGGGCAGGGATATGATCCCGGTTTCCGGGCAGTACCTGACAAAGGAATGGTGAACAGGGATGGCAAAACCAGTACGGAACAGCAGGGACAGGTGGCTTGGTGCGCTTGCGCTCGTACTGGCACTTGTCCTCTGGGAGTGCTATGCAGCGCTGGTCGTGAAGAACACCTTCCTCCTCCCCGGCCCGGTGGATGTCGTCTCCGCGTTCCTTGAACTTGTGCAGAGAGGAATACTCCTTCTCGATTTCCAGGTGAGCATGGTTCACTTTGCCGTCGGTCTCGGGGCAGCGCTGCTCATCGGCATTCCCATTGGTATTGCCATGGGATGGAACAGGAGTATCAATGCCTTTATGGATCCTATCATCGAGATCCTGCGCCCGATTCCCCCGCTTGCCTGGATCCCGTTTGCGATCATCTGGTTCGGGTTCACCACTGTTTCTGCCGGTTTTGTCATTTTCATGGGCGCAGTCGACCCCATCCTCATCAATACCTACAGCGGCTTTAGGAGTGTGCCCCGTATCTTTGTCGAGGCCGGCAGGATGCTCGGGTGCACAAAAAACCGGGACCTCATCCGCCATATCGCGTTCCCTGCGGCCCTCCCCTCCATGGTCTCCGGGATCCGGGTCGCCACCGGTGTTGCCTGGATGTGCCTGGTTGCTGCCGAACTCTTCGGAGTCTCGGATAACGGGCTGGGGAAGAACCTCTGGTTCTACTACAACCTGCACCGGATGGACTGCGTGGTCGTATACATGATTATCCTGGGCCTGATCGGCCTCTGTATCGATATGGCCTTCCGGTATTACATTGACCGGTATTTCCTGAAGTGGCAGACCGGGGAGGTGGCGTAAGGATGGGAAATCTCAAGGTCCGCGATCTTACCCAGTCGTTCCCGCGCGAGGATGGATCCGAGCTGACTGTGCTCGAACATCTCAACCTTGAGGTGCAGGATAAGGAGTTTGTCTGTATCCTTGGATCGTCCGGATGCGGAAAGACCACCCTGCTGCGCCTGATTGCCGGGCTTGATACCGCCCGGGCCGGGACCATTTTCCTTGATGGTGAGGATATGAAGGGCTCGAGTTCCAAAGTGGGATTTGTCTTCCAGGAATACTCGCTGTTCCCCTGGCGCAGCGTGATTGATAATATCGTGTTCGGTCTTGAGATGAAAGGGATCGCCAAAGAGGAGCGGTACCGTATTGCGGAGCGCTATCTTGAGCTGGTGAACCTTACTCCGTTCAGGAACAGTTATCCCTCAGAACTGTCGGGGGGAATGCGACAGCGGGTAGCAGTCGCGCGTGCTTTGGCTTTTGATCCTGTGCTGTTACTGATGGATGAGCCGTTTGGTGCGCTGGATGCACAGACCCGCAATATGCTCCAGACCGAGCTGCTCGAGATCTGGGAAAAGACTAAAAAGACGATTATTTTTATTACCCACAGCGTCGATGAAGCCGTGTTCCTTTCCGACCGGATAGTCGTGCTCACCCCCCGGCCCGGCAGGATATGCGAAGTTGTCACGATTGACCTGCCCCGTCCCCGCGATCGGACGAGTGTAGAATTTGCCCAGGTCCGGCGACATGTGCTGGATCTTATAAACCAGAAATGTTCAATCCAGTAAGGTTTATTACGCCATATCTCCATTTTATACAAGCAGTTTGTGAAGCTTACAGGTATTTTCATCCGATCGTTTATGGATGATTATACCCGCTTTTTGCATTATAATTCAGGAGTAGGACGCGATGGTTAGAAAACCGGCAAAGATGTACAGAAACGTTTCCCCGAAGGCCTATACACGGCGTGAATATATGGGTGGTGTTCCGGGTAGCAAGATTGTTCAATTTGAGATGGGAAACCTCTCACAGGAATTCCCAACCGAAGTTGACCTTATCGTTGAAGAGTCATGCCAGATCCGGCACAGCGCACTTGAGGCAGCCCGTATCACGACCAACCGGCGCCTTATGAAGGAAGTCGGCAGGTCGAACTTCCACTTCAAGGTACGGGTTTTCCCCCACCACGTCCTGCGTGAAAACAAGCAGGCTACCGGTGCCGGTGCGGACCGTGTGTCTGAAGGTATGCGTCTTGCCTTTGGAAAAGCAGTCGGGACAGCAGCCCGGGTAACCGCCGGCCAGAAGATCCTGACGGTCTATTCTACTCCAAACTATCTCGAGAAGATCAAGGATGCACTCCACCACGCGGGATACAAGCTCCCGACTCCCGTTCACTTAAAGGTCAGCGAGATCAAGGTCAGCGGCAGGATCGTTGCAGCCCCCAAGCTTGTGGGCGAGAAGGTTGTTGCAGCACCGGTAGTTGCAGAAGAAGCAGCAGCCGAGCCCGCAAAGGGTGGAGAGGCAGTCAAGGGTAGCGGCGCAATCCACGCAAAAGGCGGCAAGGATGCAGCACCAGCCAAGGCAGATGATAAGAAAGGTGCAGCCCACGCAAAGGGCAGCAAGAAGTAACTTTTTTTTTTTTTATGTTTCAGATTCTTTTTTTTTCGGACTTTGGTCCTGTACCAAGCCCGGTTATTTTTGAAACCGCTCACATCTTCATTAGGCGATCTGGGTATTGACGTTCCCCCATTTTTGCGGAACGGGTAATGCCCGTATAAGTCCTGTAAATCCTTAGGTTTTCTCATTTTAAAATTTATACAGCGAAGCCCATCTCCTTGAGCATCCCATGCTTGAATGTCAAAGGGGCCCCGCGACATTGAAGAACATGAGTATGGACATCGAAAAAAAACGAACGGAGGGATGTAACATGACAGGAATTTTTACTGGTAATGAAGAGAAAAAAACATCAGGCCCGGCCGGGTCCGGTGAGCAGGGAACTGGAGAGAAGACCACGGACCCGGGGATCCGTAAGGCAGCAGCACGCACGAAAACCGCCCCGCTCCCGGCCGTGCGGGCGACTGCCCTGAGGGGACTGGGAATTACCCGGCACCAGAGCCCGAAGAGCACGTACCGGCGCCAGACTCAGCCGGACCTTAATGGCAAGGATCCCGAGATCCCGTACGTGAAGTTCGAGGGAGCGGCCCGCGATCTTGTCTGCTCCCTAATGGAGCGGCAGGACCGGATGAACGAGGAGATCTTTCTCAAGCTGAACGATCTTGGTTACCGGGTCGAAGATATTGAACAGGAGCGGCAGGAAAGCGGGGGCGCGAAATGACCAAGGGCCGGCCGCCGAATATTGCGCTGGACGAGGCGGCGATAGTCACCGGCCGACGCGGGGACGCGCGGGTTATTCCCGGCACGCGGAGCGACGCATTCGACCTGATCATCTTTGAGGAGCACCGGACAATCTTTGTCAAGGTGAAGCGGTCGCTGACGCAGTTTTCCTGGCTGCTTGATATCCTGCGGCAGTACCAGCGCGAGATTCTGCACCTCCACCGGATGCCCCTGACGGTTGTAACGGCCCGGGAGTTCTGGGTCCGGCATCCAAAAGGGAATTGACAGTTCTTCCTGGTGCGCCATGACACCACCATCGAGATTCAGGCCGATGGCACCTATATCCCTCTGGCGGCACCTCCCGTGAATATCCCGGATCCCGCAGAAGGAGAATCCACACCGGGCGGTGATATAGATTTCACGTCGGAGAACGAGGAATAATCCTTTTTTTCAACTATTTTTTGGGAGCTGCACCCCGACCCTCTAATTCGGGCTCTTTACGTGCTCTGTTTGGCCTCCGGAAGGGCCTTCCGGATGCACGACTTGTGAAAAGTGACGAATTCCGGCACAAATTTATCAGATATCTGTTTTACAGGGTATTTACGGAAAACGGAGCGTTTTGCTGAGGATAGACAAACGCTAATAGATGCTATTGGAAGGCAAAACCGAAGGGGTCTTGGGGGGTAGGAGGGTCGCGGGGAAAAGAAGGGCGGTTTTGGGGATCTGTGATCCCCCTTGGCAACTGTGGTGGTGCGGACCCGTCCTCTCGTACGATTGACGGACCCGGGACCGTATCCAAGAGAGGACCCGTCATCAATTGCCGGAACAGGGGCACTGAGCAGCGGCCGGTACGGAAGGGTCGGGACGTGCAAAAAGAGAAGAAAATTACAGTCCTGCCCTGTCAACAATGACATCGGCAACTGCCTTTGCACTCTTGAACGGGAAGTCCGAAGCCTTGAGCAGTTTTCCTGCCTCGCCTACAGTCATCTTCAGGTCCCCGACCGGGCAGGTTGTGTCGGCACCGTTCGGGAACGCTGCGATGAGATCTTTCGGGGTCTTGACCGGGAACTTCGCTCCCCTGAGTGCTCCGGAAATCTGCGAATGGATCTGCTCCCTGACTGAAAGAGACTCGCAGCCGAGCATCTCGGAGATTGCCCCGGCTGCACCAGCGATCGGGCAGTCAGCGTTGTGGGTTCCGCATCCGAAACACGCACCCTTGATCGCTTTTAAGGATTCTTCTGCCTTTGCTTTCGTTACATCTTTTTCCGTGTACTTCCATGTTGGCATTTTTCTCACCATAACACTGATGGCAATGTTAGAAATATATACTTGAGTGTCATCAAAATATACAAAGCCCCGCGATACAGAAAAATGACCCGCAGGGTAATGAACATGTGTTGCGAATGATCGTATCAGGAGCAGGAGAATAATGGGAGTGACATCGGGAATATTAACAGAAATGCGGGAACTCAAGACGGAGGTTACCGGGCTCCGCACTGAACTGAAACGGTTCATTGAGCGGGCAAACCAGCAGCACGTTGAAGGCGTCCTTGGAGATCTGAAAAAAAATTATTCAGATCTCTTCACGAACCATCAGGTTGAGAATGCGAAAATAGATCTCTCTGCACACATGGTTAAGGACTGCAAAATGCGCGATAAGTGTTACGAAGTATTTATGGATTTTTTACAGAATACTTCGCGGCATATTAAGGAGGGGCAGGTCCCGGATGAGATCATCCAGTCGTACCGCGAGCAGATGAAAACGATGCGGAGCAAGGGACCATATGACCGGTGTGAAACCTGTTTTTCCGAAGTCCACCGGCTCTTCGAAAAACAGATTGACCTGATGCAGTCACTTGGAATCTATGCAAAGGTCCGCGAAGCTGGAGAAGCTTCTCTGGAAATTCCCGATGAAGCGGTTGTCAAGGATCTGCTTGAGCCGGTAGCGAACATCCAGCGCTTCCAGATCCTCAAGTCACTTGCAATCCAGACGCGATCCTTCTCTGACATTTCCCAGCTGACCGGTCTGCGGGGAGGCAATCTTCTTTTTCACATCCGGAAACTGACGGACAGTGGCATGATCCTCCAGCGCCACGAGCGAGGGGATTACATCATCACTGACAAGGGCTACAAGACTATGACGGCAATCGTGGAACTGTACCGGGTTCTTTAGAACAGACTTTTTGAAGGAGTTCTTGCCGTAAATGCAAAGAACACAACTCAAATCCGGCCCCCAGCCAGAACCCCCGACCTCATAAACATCCTCCTGCCCTGACTTTTGCCATCCAAATGCGGCTAAATATGACCACATATATTCCCGTCGACAAACCTCTCCCGGTTCCGGGTCCTGTTCCGCGTTTTTGCGAATTATGACCTCCCCTATTGGAGGGTAGGGGGAAAAGAGGTACAACCGGCACCGTTGCGGGCTCCGTTGTACCTTAATTCCCGCAGGGGCCTCCAGGTCTCCCGGGAGTGGGATCTCTGACGGAGGCATCCTTGAGATACCGGGCCGGGGGCCGGGGAGTTTTGCACCCGGGACGGATCAATCCGGAAAATATTTTTTGCCCGCATACGATCCGACCGAAAAAAAATCCGGCGCAACCGGAGTTAAAGCGGCTCGGGAAATTTTCTGATCGCAGGAATGAATGCGCTGGACCGGTCTGGCCGGGTTTTGTCGGGGGTGGTTCACCCGCTCTCGTATGGACCGTGTGGGGCGGGGCCGGATTAGGATGGAGGGCTATCGTCAATCGCTGGTAATGAGGGCACTGATACGGGTTTGTGCGGAAGGATGATCGTGCGAATTGCTCAGGCTGGATATTGATTTATTATTCGTCGAACATCTTTTAGCATAACCTCAACTTTTTCTTGAGAATATTTCTCCCAGTGAGCATGGTCAACATCATTGCGAAGACCTATCCATGCGGTTATAGATTTTCTTTCATTATCACTGTAAATGTCTTTTTTCTTATATCCATATTCAAATCTTCTGCACGTCTAAATTGTCCGTTATCTTTCACCGTTAGAATTTCATTTTTGATTGCCACTTTTCTTAAATGCTCTTCAAGAACACCTCCGATTAAAAATGCTGCTGGATGTTTATACTGATCTCCTTGCGATAGGAAGTATTCAGCCATTTCAAGAAAATCTTGAAAAATCGCTCCGTGAATCAATTCTTCGACAGACTGAAGTAAATTTTCTGCATATGCAAGCCTTAACCCTCGTAATATTCCGGATAACAAACTGTAGCGTGCCACAATTAATGTCCGTTTTGTTGACAGAGTTTTTGTCCGCTTTTGATATATTTTCGGTCTTTGTTGAAATTGATTTTGTTCATGTAGAC
>JBAZRZ010000026.1:0-27723 GCA_041662685.1 Methanoregula sp. | reverse complement strand
GTGGATTTACATATAACACAATCAACCACTTAAACATACCTTACGATCAAAACCCTGTTTTTTTCCCGTATTTTATTACCCGCAAACTATTGTTCCGGACCATAAAGACAAAGCGCGTTTGAAACACCATTTCTGCCAAGCATTCCAAATGTTCATATCTTTTATCCCATACTGCGCGTATTGGCAGGTAAACGCACAGAATATCTTTTTTTTTCAAACCGCATATATATAAGCGCATTTTTTGTATATCACAATCCACGTTAAAACCAGACCCCCGCCATTATTATTCAACCAACGGGTTCTCGTACAATAAGCTTAAAAGCATAAAATATACCCATACTTGAGAGATATGATGAAGATTCAATACTTTCAGCAAACCATCTTGGAATAGTAGCCGGAGCGTTTGACTCGCTTGGCATAGCAAAAATAATTGATCGGGAAATCCCTAAAATCCGTCACCATAACCGGGACCCTGAAAATTATTATTCTTGAAATAACATCTGCGAAATGTGGGCTGTACTCCAGCCATAACCCATTTCTAAAAAAACCCGGTGAACCGGGTTATTACACGTTAAGGATCATCTGCCCGGCCTCGTATTTCTCAAATGAGGACAACCGTATGCCAAGAAGACGGATCGGACGGCCATCAAAAATATCCCGGAGCAGGGAGTGTGCAGAGGAACGCACAGTATTTGCATCATCCGTATAGTGGGGGAGCGTCCGGGCTTTCGTCCGGGTAACAAAACCTATGTACCGCACCTTGATTGTAACTGTCCTGCATCGCAGTGACTCATCAGTAAGATTCCGGCATACATCCTGTGCCAGTGCATCAATGGTAGCAGCGATCACCTGTTCGTCATTGGTATCTTCAGAAAATGTCATCTCGCGGGATACAGACTTCACACCGTCCCGCTCTTTTACCATGTCATCATCAATGCCGGAGGTAATAGCCTGAAGGGCAATCGCAGAACGCCCGAACCGGGCAATCAGCATCTGGATGTCATATTCAGCAAGATCCTTTATCGTTCTGATACCCATCTCGAAGAGCTCCGCTTCTGCTTTTTTGCCAACACCGGGAATCTTCCGTACCGGTATTGGGGCAATAAATGAGAAAATGTTTTCAGGCTTAACAACGGTGAGTCCATCGGGTTTATTGATGTCCGAAGCGATCTTTGCCAACACTTTTGTTGGTGCAATGCCAATCGAACAAGTGAGCCCGAGCTGCGTGCGGATATCATTTATTATACGGGCGGCAAGCACGGTTGCTGCCGGGTAACCCCCGCATGCACTTACGTCAAGAAACGCTTCATCGATGCTCACCTGCTGGTACAAAAACCCGTAAGATTTCAGGATCGCCATCATCTCAGCGGAGGCTTTGGCATACCGGGGAAAATAAGGAGGAAGAAAGACCCCATGCGGGCAGAGAACAAATGCCTGCGAGATAGGCATTGCAGACCGTATGCCAAACGCCCGCGCCTCATACGAGCAGGTAGAGACAACCCCCCTGCCAGTGCCATTTTTCGGGTCAGCACCTATGACTACGGGTTTTCCTTTCAGCCCCGGGTTCTCCCGCATCTCAACTGAGGCATAGAAACAGTCCATATCCAGGTGCAGGATGATCCGCTGGTGATCCTTGCCCATCTCCCCCCTAGTGAAATTCACACGACCTCACATTCCTGTACTGAGGTGTTCATCATATCAGTTCACTGCCGATGAAAAATCACTGAGCCTGCATTGGCGCTGCCGGACCGACTCTCGTAACAATGCTCCTTCTTCAATAAACCGGGTCATGGGAAGGGAAAATGATTCAGAGATATGGGACAGGGCTGAACGAATATCTTCAAACTCCTGCGCCGGTTGCTGCATTGCGCTCCTGACATTTTCACGGACATTGAACACACCCATCGGCACATAGCCCCGGTGAGCTTCGCGTAAAATGATCGCACCTGCCTGCTCCTGTTGCCGGGCAAGACCTTCGAGCACGGCCATCTTGCAGGAGTAATAGCACCCGCCCAGATGCGAGTACTCAGTCTTCTTTTTGTGCCCTTCATGATCGGAAAAAACGAGCTCTTCATTGCCCAGCACTTTCAAAAACGCCTCTGACCATTCATACTGCCAGCCGGTGGGCATCAGGAGGACTGCGTAATTGTTGTGGAGGCTTGAAAACTGGTGAACCCGCACGGTATCGATCACCATGTTTTTCTTCACATCAGCAAGAAGCCGGTCACCGATAATGGTGTCGCAGGCCGTGATCGACCAGCGGGTGGGAATAAGGTGCCGGTTCCTGTCCACACCCATAGTCCCGACAGAAAATGCCTTCTGGATGCTGGAGAAGGGGACACCCTGCCGGTGCAGACCGGTGATCGCTTCGGCAGATCTCAGGTCTGTATCATAGAACACCTTTTCGAGTTTGGGGTCATACCTTCCGCTCTCGATCTCAAACCGCTCGATTCCTGCACTCGGACCATACGGCGTGTGCTCTTCAGAGAATGTTGTACCAGTAGGGATCGATGAGAAAGAGACTTCGCTTTCTATCGAGGATGAAGACAAGGAGATCTCCTGGAGTTTCTCTACATACCGCGAGCTGAGATCTCCCGCATTCACCATGGATTTTCCCCGAACGAGATTGAGCCGGTACCCGATGATCTCTTCCTGGGTGAGATTATCGGCAATCCATGATTCGGGAAGGTCCATGATTGTGGTGTCGCCGTGCTGCGGAGCAATCATCGGGCCGGCAAAGACATCCGGGTAATTCCAGCTGCCGATAAACACCGATGGGGGTGAACTTCCCTCCATCTCTTTTCCCACCTCAACCGATCTCATCTGCTGGGTAGAAGCGGTTAGTTGTCTGAGATATGCACCTTTGCCGATCATTGCATGGTGAGAAAGGTGAGAACCGGAGAATATAAGGGACAGGGTGTGCGGGAAGAAAGTGAGGCAGGTAAGTTTTATGCGATATCGCACCACTATGTATACAATACATACCTTCATTGTCCTCAACGTCATACATGTAACAAAGGAGTTGTCTGAATTAGACCCAATAATAACGATGATGTAGATCCAAACGCAGTAAACGCAGATGGTTCGCCGGTCGTCCGGGTTCGTCTTCCCAAGAAATGGGCCGGTGAGCAGTTCGCATTCGCTGACCTCATGATGGGAGCAAATCATATCCGTGTCCGGTGTTATGACGGTGTCACCCGCATGGGCAGGATCAAGGGAAAGATCAAGAAGCGCGCTTGGATACGGGAAGGCGACATCGTGATCGTCACCCCGTGGAGTTTCCAGGATGAGAAGTGCGATATCATCTACCGTTACCTGCCGCCCCAGGCGGACTGGCTGCGCAAGAACCGGTATCTTTAGATCCTTTTTTTATTAGGAAAATGGCTCCGCCATTTTCATGTGCCCGCATGTTTGGGGCAATAAGAGTCATGAGGATTTTCCCTATTAGCACATGTGCATGCCAAAGCACATTAAAATAAACAAAAAAGGAGTTTTACCTTATACTCTGCCAGATCGCGAGCACAAATTCAAGCGCAATCAAGATGATGATCACCCATTCAAGGAAGTTCGAGTGCTGGATCCGCACCTCATCGGAAAGCATCGAATAGTTCTCCCGGATCACATCGATCTTCCGGGTCACGCTCTCGCTCCACAGTCCACTGCGCAGCACTTTTAAGGCGGTTACATACACGCGGGCATAATAGATATCTTCAGTCACTTTGATCAGGTTGTCAACTTTTTCGATGATCTCAGAGATCTCTGCGTACATCTCCATCTGGGCTGCCATGATCGCATGATACTTGCGGCTCCGTCGGAACTGGGACAGCCGGTCCGCATGTTCGATGTCATCATACATCTTCTCCATCCCACGGGTGAGCTCGCGATCATAGTACCGGAGTTCAAGCACCTGCACGTTGGCAAACTCGATTAAGTTGATGATATCGGTGGGACTCTCCGGGTCACAGATAAACGCCGAGTCCCACGACAACATGACGAGATCATCAACGGTATAACTCAGCGAATTTTTTATAACTTCCTGGCGCATCTGCGGGGATATCTTTGCTTTTTCCCCGGTCAGGAGCGGGACCGGATCAATCGAATCATCGCGGCGAACAGTCACGTAGATCGTGTAATCTTCAAAGAACTCAGGATCAATGGCAAAATTTTTGATATGCGGTTTGATGATCTCGCCTAAGGTCTTGAGATACTGGACATAATACTCAGAAAGCCCCTCCTGCCCGACAAAGAGGAATGCGAGATTCTCCAGGTCGTCGTAATCAGCATCCCGGTTATCGTACACAAAACAGAAACTGATCGCACCGATATCAAACACTCTTGCAACCACGGAGACTCAAATGTCCTGCCCTCCCGCTCCACCCGGATCGGGTGCATCTGGATTATGAGTGGGGGGTCCTCCATCATGATGGACTGGGGTTTGACCCGGACAAAACTGATCCTTGCCGTAAAGTAGTTCTGGGCAAGCGCCCGCTCAAGCCAGTCGATGTCAATCTCCCTGCCGATATCATAGATCCGGTACAGGCGCATGGAGATCATGGCTTTATGCTCCCTTCAGAAGCCGTAATGCCATTGGAATCGGACTCATGCTGCATGCTGGACACCTCTCTTAGGAGAAAGTATCTTTATTACAATAAAGGGATATGCCAAAACGAGCAGGCTGATTTTTTAATGTCATTTTTTAATGTCTTCGAAAAGGATTGTGGAACTTTGTATCCCGGAATTCAGGTAAGACCGGCTTTGAGTGTTGCGTAGTGTTTCCGGTTGAGGGCACGGGAATCCCCGGGTTTGAGGATCAGTGCCTCACTAAATACCTCAATTGCCTCGGTATACCGGTGCAAGTCACGCAGTACAAGCCCGAGATTGTACCAGCCATGAAAGTATTTTTTATCGAGATCAAGCGCTGTGTGAAACGAGGTGATTGCGGCATCGGATTGCCCTAGTCGCCAGTGGATAAGTCCTTTGTTGTTCCAGCACTGTTTATTGGCAGGATCGAGACGGAGTGCATGGTCGTAGGCTTTGAGTGCTTCTTTGTACCTCCCGAGATCCGCAGCGGCACGCCCGATGTAATACCAGCTGCGTGAACTGGCAGGATCAAGTGCCAGTACCCGGTGAAACGCACCAATGGCCTCTTCATTGCGGTGATTCTGGTAGAGATCAAGGCCCGTCGAATACCATGCAAGCGATACATCGCGGGGTGCTTTCCTTTTTTTGTCAAGAAAGACCACATAATTGCGGCTCCTTTTCGAAAGAAAGAGTGCTCCACCATAATTCCTCCGCATGAACGAGAGCTGCGGGGCTACCTGGTTTGCCCGTATGAAGGCCTTTTTTCCTGCACCCAACCTGCCAATATTTATCAAGACAAAACACTTCCCTACCCATGCGAGCGTATGCAGGGGTTCGAGCAGGTCAACGAACCGCTCCCCATTGTTCAGGAGTGCATGATGAAACGAATCCGCGATGACGGGCCGGTCCGCTCATGAATGGCGAGGCAGTCGCTGATCGTATACAGCCGCTCATCGTTCTCGATCGCGAGCCGGTTTTAATGACCGGATCGAGCAGTTCATATGGGTCTGCAACCCGGTCCATGCTGAGCGGTTTGTTGCCATACGCACCCCCGGCATGGATCTGGACTTTTGCGGTCGGGTCAAGTCCCATCAGATCGAGCACCTGCGTCTGGTACACCAGATCGGCAATACTCCGCTGGAGTACTCCCTTGTCGGGTGCATTCAAGAGGACGAACTGATCGGGGTGCATGGATATACGGAACCCGTGCTGCCGGATGTATTCACCGATTCTTCGGAACTCACCTGCAAAGTGTGCCTGCCACGGGAACGTGCAGATCGGGTGCGAAGCAAACGGTACGAGGTCCGATGTAATCCGGAAAAAGAGCAGGCCGTGCTCACGGTTAGACTGGAGGATTTTTTCAAGGCAGGCGAGGTTCTCTTTCACCGTCGCTTCCAGCCGCTCTTCGGTATAAGAGGCAAGCCTGACGTATGGGATGCCGTGCAGCCTATCGAGCGGTTTATGCAGGGGTATCCGATGCGCAATTGTGTGGTCCTGGTTTAGTGTCCGAATAACGATACTACCTCTTTGAGGTGTTTACGGATCGGGATCTTCTGCGGGCAGAGACTCTCGCACACACCGCAATCCTGACATTGCGAAGCATCCCTGCCGGAACCGGTAAAGGTATCATAGGCAAACTTTGCCCTTGCGGTGTCCTGGTAGATGAATGCGTCATTGTCTGCAGAAAAGCACTCCGGGATCTCCACGCCAGCCATACATGGCTGGCAGTACCGGCACTTCGTGCAGGGGATCTTCACCCTGCTGCGATAGAAGGTTTTGATCTGTTCATAGACCGCGAGATCACCTGCGGTGAGGGAGGAGGGTTGGCCAGTGTTTGCATAACCAAGGTTGTCCTTTACCTGCTGCATCGTGCTCATACCAGAGAGCACGACCGTTATCTCAGGCCGGTTCCAGAGCCAGCGCAATCCCCACTCAGCTGCTTTAAGGGTTTGTCCACCCGATGCCCAGAGTTTTTTATCTCGGCGTTCTCCCGTGCCAGCACACCTCCACGGAGCGGTTCCATGATCACAATTCCCAGCCCTTTCTCCGCTGCGTAGTTTAGTCCTGTGGTGCCGGCCTGGAACTCCTCGTCCATGTAATTGTACTGGATCTGGGCAAAAGTCCAGGGATAATCATCCACGATCTCTTTGAATACCTGCATCGTGTCGTGGAACGAGAACCCCGCGTAGCGTATCCTGCCATCGGCAATCGCCTCGTCAAGGAATTCTCCGACATTGAGCATTACCATGTCATTCCATGATGAGCATGAAAGACCGTGAAGCAGGTAAAAATCGATGTGATCCGTGTTGAGCCGTTTTAACTGCTCGTCAAGGATGCGATCCATATCCTTTCGGGACCTGACATCCCAGACCGGCAGTTTCGTGGCGAGACTGACTTTCTCCCGGTACCTGTCTGCCAATGCTCTTCCGAGGAACGGTTCGCTCTCGCCGTTGTGGTACACACAGGCTGTGTCGATGTAGTTGATGCCCCGGTCAATCGCATAGCGCACCATCGCGGTTGCCTTCTGCTCATCGATGGCAAAGTCAGCGGTCTGGGGCAACCACATGCAGCCAAAACCCAGGATCGAGAGTTTCCTATCGATCTTATTCATCTTTCGGTAGAGCATAATACCTGTCTTTGTTCTGCTATGGGGAGAGCGAGAGCATCTTTAAAAAAGAGTTGCGTGGGGTTGTATCCGTGCAGGGATTACGGGCTTTTATGGAAATCCAGTGCTGCCGAGTTCATGCAGTAGCGTTTTCCTATCGGCGCAGGACCGTCATCAAAGACATGGCCGAGATGTGCCCCGCACCGGGCGCAGAGCACTTCGGTACGCACCTGCCCGCCCGAGGTATTGGGATGAGTGTGAATGTTGAGTTCGGATACAGGAGCGGAGAAACTGGGCCAGCCGGTACCGGAATCGAATTTTGTGACCGATTCAAACAGGTCAGTACTGCAACAGGCACAGGTATAGATGCCCTGTTATTTGAGGGCATGATATTTACCGGTGAAGGCATGTTCTGTGCCTTGTTTTCTGGCCACGTCATACTGTTCCGTAGTGAGGAGTGCCCGCCACTCTGCATCGGTTTTTACTACCGGCAATACCTCTTCTGCGTTTCCCGTGCGGGCATTGTAGATCGAAATTATCCCGTTACCTTTCATCTCCCTGCCATCCCGGCCTGTATGTTAACGAATTACGTGGATGAGGCAGTGTATAAAACTTTGGTTTGAGGAGAAAAGATCATCAGAATATCCGAGTTTTTAGATCCCGAAGAACCCGAGGATCCTGCTCTTTGCATCCTTGTGAAAGATCTTTGCACCTTCCCTGATATTGCGCACATCTTCTACCGTGTAAAGAATTTCAGGATATTCCCTTGAGAGTATGCCCATCAGCCTTCCTAATTCTGAACGGGGCACAATCATAAAGACAATCGTTACGGTAGAGGAGAAACTGCCCGTTCCCTCGATCCGGGTCATACCATATCCGAGAGTAGCAAGCTCAGTGATGAGCGGCTGGGGATCAGCCGGGATGAAGAGCCGGACGATCACGTACCCAAGGGAGATCATCTTCTCGATCTCCATGCCAAGCAGGGTCCCAAGACCATAGCCTGCCAGGTACGCAAAAAGATTCAGGTAATCCGAAAGATTGGTGAGCACAAGACCGGTAGACAGCAGCCAGATACCGGTCTTTACTATACCAATACACGCGGCGAAGTTTGAATGCCCCCGGTTGATGTAAATCGTCCTGACGGTGTCAAGGCTGGTCTCAACGATCCGGGCAATCAGGATAATGAAGGGTAATACCAGTCCCCCCAGTACAACCGGTTCCATTTCTCAAGCCAACTCCTGATCCTAATAATCTTACGGGAGGTCTTGAATAGATTGCGGAACGATCGGGAATTTCCTGCCCGGGCATGAAGGGTATAGCACGGGGGAAGGGATCTATGTGAAAAAGGATATTTGTCCGGTGGGTATTTTCGGGTTCACAGTTCTTAAGCGAACATTTAACATTTTATCATTGCTTCGAGTTTTGATGCGATCTGCTGGAGCGTGTTGACTTCGAGAAAGATGAGAATATTTCCTGCGATTTTATGCTCATCCGAGGTGAGCTTGACGTTAAAGAGGAACACGTCGTCCACTTCTACGGTCATCTGGGCGATAAGGGAGGTGAGGTGATGGCCGCGTGCGCCATATCGACCACAAGGACAGGTGGTGAGGGGAGCATCCCCAGGCCAATGAGATCGGATGATGCGCTCAAAAACGATGAGATCATGATGTTTCCAACTTCGATGATCGCACTCTGGTCCATCTCACTGAACGGGTGCTCGACTTTTGAAGGCCATGGTATCGTTTTGCTTTGAGAATCGATGCCCTGCACGATATTTGCGGTCCGTTTGGCAGAGTCGCGGGGAAAATGCAGGATTAAAAATCCCCCATGGGGAATATCACCCTGGAGCTCAAAGACGACCATGGTGGTCAATTCATCGGTAAGGAATTCGCCCACTTTAGAGATATCTATGATATCGATCTTTGGCACACTCATGCCAATGTTGGTGTTGAGCATCTGCGAGAGTGTAGTGGCAGAATGTGCGGAACCGATATTGGCGAGTTCCTGCAACGCATCCATCTGAACTGCGGTAAATTCCATGACGCACCAGCTTCTTTAAGGGATTTACACCAGCAACCGTGTCCTCGCCGGGTTCCCCATTCTTATGCCCGTTTCACCCGTTATCATTTTAACTGGATATTTCAGGTATTGGTGGGATGTAATTTTTGATCACTTATACTTTTTGTGAGGGGTATCTGCCGGGTCCTCATGGCTCGTTGCATCTGTTTTGTGTACTCCCTTCGTGGTTGGCATGAAAAAGGGACATATCACTACCTATTGCAGGAGTTTTTAGTGATTATTCAGGCACCGTGGATTTGTCCTCGCAGGATGCGTGAGTATCATTGATTATTACCGCCTGCGCCGTTTTACAAACGCAATCTTTTCATCGAGAGCTTTTTGTTTCTCCCGGATGATCCCGGGAAGGGCGCGATCGACTTTTAATGCTGCAGTTTCAGCAAAGTCCTTAATCATGTCCAGTTCTTCTTCGCGGGTAAAATCTTCATAGGACAACCGCTCCAGGCACTCTTCTTCTCCCTCAATTACCCTGTCGGGTAAAGGATAACCCACCCGGTATTTTGCCTTACAGTGCCGGCAGCGGGTATGGTAGGTGCCGTTATTCCGCTGTTCTTTTAAGATTATCTTGAAGTTGAGTCCTTCGCATTTAGGGCATTTCCATTCGAGAGTGAGCCCTTTTAAGACGCCGCTTGTATCGTGTTCAAAGAATCGATCGAGCATTATGAGCCCGGTTTTTCACTAAAATACTGGTTGACTGCCGTACCTGATTAAAACTATGTACGGGGAAGTGCCGCTTGATCAATGGGAGGAGGAGTACCTTCACACAAACAGATCTTAAAAAAATCGACGTGAAGAAAATTTACGAGGAGGTGAACAGTGACAACCCGGTTCGGCAATCGTTCCAGGGTTCGGGCGCTTGGTTCTTGTATTCCAAAAACCGATCTGGTAAGGAACAGCTATGGGTAATCCGGAAGAGAAGAATAATCCAGAGAAGTGTGAAGGTCCGCTCCTGACCGATCCCCCGTTTTATCTTCCGGAGTTTGAGAAATCGTACCGGTATATCATCGATGAATACGAAGTGGCACCGAAAGATATTGCGATCTTCATGCCCTGTGCAGTGCGGAAACCCTACAGCGCAAGCCCGAGCCATCAGCTGATCCGGATGATCATCTCGCAGGTGCTGGACCCTTCCCAGTACCATATCGTGATCTTCGGGACATGCGGGATTGTGCCTGCCGAGCTTGAGACCATGTACCCGTATGCCCATTACAAGTACATGCTCGGGAAATGCAACGACGACAAGGTCAAGGAAAATTTTCTCCGGATCGAGACCGGGCGGGTTGCCGGTTACCTGGAAAAGACCCGGAATGTGTACAAATACCGGATCGCATACTCCATCGGGATCTTCCGGGAAGCCCTCATCAGGGGTTCGGGACAAGCGGGTATTCCCATTGACTTAATCCTCCCCACCCGGGACATCATCAACAAGGTGATCGAGGAAGGCGACTGCTCGTTCCAGGAAGGCAGCCTCTCGATGGAGGATTACCTGGGTGAGTTCTGCGACGAGCTGATCCGGTTTCGTAACGAGCGTCTGGGGAAGAAGTAGGGGAATCCGGATACCGATGATTTCCGGTACTATTATCTGGTTCCCCTTTCCGATCCGAAAGGTAACCCTAACCACCTCTCTATCCAGTGATAGCACCTACCCCCTCCCACGCTCCAAAAAGGGAGCGACCGCCCCCACCCTCCCCTACCATCACATAAGGGAACCCTACCCCCCTATGTTTATATGCCCGCATGCACGGCTTCGTGTGGAGTCACGTCCGAGAACAATTCGACAAAAAGTCGCCGGGGAGGGGGGGATAGGGTCCCCTCAGGTGCCCGGAAGGAACCCCACCTCCCCCCTGGCTTAAAAAAATTAAGGACCACCCCCACCCATACCTCCCCTTAAAAAAATTTGACCCCTACCCCTCCCTTCCTCAAGGGGAGGGGACCCCACCCAATCAGCGGGCCCGGGTGGAGGTTTTTTTCGGGCATGTATTTCTGTTCCCGCTCCCGGCACGGCTCATATTCACTGAGCAGCACCGGGTTTTGTCTTTTTTTTTTAAAAAAAAAACGCTACCCGGGCAGGTAATCATTCCTGACCGGAGAAAATACTTCGACTGCTACTGAATCAGTAATTATCGTGGCATGGTGCTCCACATTTCCCGGAATCATCCAGCTGTCACCGGCCCGCACCTCATGCACATCGTTGCCAATGATGAGGAACATGTGACCCGAAACCAGGTACCCGGTCTGTTCCTGCGGGTGCTGGTGGGCGGGAAGGACAACACCCTTCTTCAGCACGAATTCCGTCATAAGAGTATTCTTTCCATGAACCAGTGTTTTACGGGTGATACCATCAGTAACCGGTATACACCCGGCATCATGTTTTTGCGCAAACATCAGGAGCGCCTGCCCGTCTGTTCCAGCACACGGAGCACCGCCTCCCCGAACTCCCGCGTACCGGCCGAACCTCCGAGATCCCGGGTCTTGATCCCTTGTGCAAACACGGACCGTATCGCAGATTCAATAAGATTCTCTCCCTCGGTATCCCCGACATGGGTTAAGAGCATCCCCGCACTTCGCAGGGCTGCGATGGGATTGGCGAGGTTCTTTCCCGCAATATCCGGGGCACTGCCATGGACAGGTTCGAAGAGAGCATAGCGCTCACCGATATTTGCGCTCGGCACCAGTCCGAGGCCCCCGACCAGGTACGAGGCTACATCCGAGAGAATATCCCCGAAGATATTGGTCGTGACAACCACGTCATACGATGCAGGATGCTGGAGCACATCGAGCGAGAGAGCATCGATGAATTTGTCATTATACGCCACCCCGGCAGCCTTTGCCTCGGCAATACAGATGTCGCGGAAGAGCACATCGGACTTGAGCACGTTCGCCTTGTGACCAATCGTTAACAGTTTCCGCCGCTGCCGGGCGAGCTTGATTGCCCTTCGGACAATCCGCTCCGAACCTGCCCGGGTCACCACCCGCAGGGTAGTCGCACGGTCCGGGCTGCTCTCTTCGATACCGGAATAGAGCCCCTCGGTATTCTCCCGCACGATCATCATATCGAATCCGCCGTCTTTTACCGGACGGAGGTTGGCATACAGGTCGAGCGCTTTTCTTATCCGCAACACCACGCTCTGGTAATCCTTCATAGGCGGGGTGGTGACAGCCCCGAAGAGGATCGCATCCGCATCCTTCATCTCGCGGATCTCCTTATCGGCACACGGGCAACCGGTCCGCACCCACATGCCATACCCCACGTCCACCGTGAAATAATCATACTCCGGGTGGAGCAGTTCGAGTGCACTGCGGGCAACCGGGATCACTTCATGGCCGATCCCATCCCCTTTAACAATGGCAATCCGCGTCATCTCTTCCTCCACTGAGCCACCATATCTTCTACTGCATGGGTGATGCGGGACGGGCTTGCCCCCCAGTGCACAACAGCACCGAATTTCCCCTTATACATACCAATACCCTCGCGTTCGGAACGACAGCAGCGGGCGATGAACGGCTCTTCCCGCACAGATTCTAAGGGGCAGATATTCTCCAGCGCGAAGTCCTTGCCGTAACACTCGGTGTAGAACTGCGAACCGGTCAGGCAGCCGGCCACCTTCTCGCCACCCACCATCAAATCAGCATCAAGGGTTTTTACGTATCCTGCAGCACGGCAGGGATAGACATCCGCCTTCAGCAGGGTGATGTCCCGGATATGGTGGCAGAACGTAACTTCAAGTTCCCCGAAGAGTCCCGTTGCCTGAAGTTCCCGGAGACAGGCAGACAGGCTCGGGCGGGGCGGTGATATATCGTAGACATGGATCTTAAGAAATCCCGCAAGATCGGGATCGAGCACGAAGGTCATGTGCTCGTCCAGCCCGGTGAAGATCGTGCACCGGTGCCCCGTGTCCAGCGCAAGCTCGACCAGCCGTGCACGGTCATTGATCTGCCCCTTCTCCGGATAGCGGTACGTTTCCTGCACGGTTGCAATCACCTTCGATGCCACGGGTTTCTGCATCATACCGGTTCCATCGGGATCGGGAGTGATTTCGAGCAATTCGCAACCTGCACCGGTATCCCGGACAAGGTAGCGGCTCAGGAAATACACGAGATCGCCGTAGGGTTTCGTAGTTGCGTACCCCACCTGCTTGCACTGTTCGGGAAAGATCACCGCTGGTTCCTCCAGTACTCTACCAGTCCCCCTGCAGAGAGGATCGCCTGCATTCGTGGGGATAGCGGGGGAATGGCATGTTTCTTTCCTTCCGCTTCAACCCATCCTTCGGTAAGATCGAATGTCACAAGACACCTTTCCATGCAGGTAAGGTCACATTCGATGAGCGGGAGCCCGACGTTGATTGCGTTCCGGAAGAAGATACGGGCAAACGACGGTGCCACTACAGCAACTACTCCGGCCTCCCGGATCGCAACCGCAGCCTGTTCCCGCGATGAACCGCAGCCGAAATTCTTTCCTGCCACGATCACTGATCCGTTGAGAAGGGGGGCAAGTGAGGGATCAAGGTCCTCAAACACGTGTGCCACCCAGATACTGTGATCTTTTGTCCGCAGGTATCGCCCCGCGATCACAAGATCCGTATCGATATCTGCTCCCACGCAGACGGCCGGGCCTTTGCCCTTCATCAGCTCACCTCCGGTTCGGTAATTTCCCCTTCAAGCGCACTGGCAGCCGCCGTAGCAACCGAGCCGAGATAGATCGCACCACCAACACCCATCCGGTTCTTGAAATTCCGGTTCGCGGTGGAGAGGCAGACCTCTCCTTCCCCCAGCACACCCAAATGGGAACCAAGGCAGGGGCCGCAGCCGGGTGTCCCGATTGTGCAACCTGCATCAACGAGATCCGCGAGCACACCGGTCCGGATCGCTTCTGCCAGTACTCCTTTGGAGGCCGGGACAACGATCGTCCGCACCGCCACGCTCTTTCCTTTGACGATCCGGGCGAACCGTGCAAGATCGGAATACCGTCCGTTCGTGCAGGTGCCGACAAATACCTGATCTATCGGGAGACCGGCAATCTCCCGCACAGGTTTAACCGTATCAACCTTATGCGGAACTGCTACCAGAGGGACAATCTCCGACAGGTCAATGGAGAGTTCCTGCACATAGCTGCAGGGCTCCGGTACCTGCGGTTTTACCATCTGACCTGACCGGGCAAGATACTGCACCGTCACATCATCCGCATAGAACAAGCAGGTCTTCGCCCCCGTTTCTACCGAAAGGTTGCTCAGCACGAGCCGGTCATCCATGGAGAGTCCGGCAACCCCGTCGCCGATAAATTCCAGTGCCTTATAAGTGGCACCGTCCATACCCAGCCTGCTCACATACGTCAGGGCAAGATCTTTGGCTTCCGCAGCACCGGAGAACGAGCCGGACAGGTGTATCCCAATCGTTGCCGGAATGCGGAACCAGGTCTCACCGGTCAGCCAGATTGCCGCCATATCAGTTGCCCCAACACCGGTCGAAAATGCACCGAACGCTCCCAATGTGCAGCTGTGCGAATCGGCACCGACAACCACTTCACCGGGAAGCACGACACCCTCGCTCATGATCTGATGACAGATCCCGCATCCGATATCGGTGAAATGCATGAATGAACCGCGGGCAAATTCACGCAGCTCGTGCTGGAGCGTTGCCGTGGTGCTGTTGTTGGCCGGTACGATGTGGTCAAAGAGCATCGAGAGCCGGGTCGTATCCGTGAGCCGGTCACTCCCGATACGTTTCCAGGCCTCAAGCGTAAGGACACCCGTACCATCGTGCACATACGCCCGGTCCACCTTCCGGTCCACATATTCGCCGGCATTTCCGCCAAGAATCCGCTCTGATAACGTCACCATCAGGCATTCTCCCGTTGTGCTTTGGTGATCAGTTTTCTTAAGATATCCGGCGTGATATGGCATTTGTGCTCCGAGTGATCCTTGACCAGGTCGAGGACACGGCAGACCTGCTTGTCTGTGCATTCGCAGCCGAGACCTGCCATGATGTACTCGAGTGCTTTTTTGCCGGTATGTTTCCCCAGGATGAAATGCCGCTCTCCGCCCACCATATCGGGAGGGAAATATTCGTAACTTGAGGGGTCTTGAAGGATTGCTGCAATGTGTATGCCGCTCTCGTGGGAGAACGCAAGTTCACCAGTCACCGGTTTGTTGCGGGGGAGGGCGATTCCGGAGAATTTTTCTACCATATGCGAGAGTTCGGTCAGGTGGGTGAGATCATACCGGTCAATGTTCCCTTTCATCCGCAGGGCGACCAGCACCTCTTCTAAGGAGGCGTTGCCGGCCCGTTCACCGATACCGTTGACAGTAGTGTGGAGCTGGAAGGCACCTGCCTGGGCAGCGGTGATCGTGTTTGCCACCGCACAGCCCATATCATTGTGACAATGGGCACAGAACGGCTTGTCTACGGAGGCTACGAGTTCGGTCATGATGCGTTGCATTTCGGTGGGGATCAGGCAGCCGACCGTGTCGGCAAAACTGAGCAGAACGGCACCGTGCTCAGCCGCACTGCGATAGACTTTTTTGAGGAAGGGCAGATCGGTCCGTGACGCATCCTCCGCAGCAAACCGCACCTGAACGCCGTGATCGCGAGCATAATCGATCATCTTCAGGGAATCTTCCAGCACTTCTTCCCGTGATTTTTTGAACTTGAGCCGGACATGCAGTTCTGATGTCGGGATGAAGATGCTCACCATGGAAACATCGCATTCAATGGCAGTCTGGATATCCTGTTCCCGTGCCCGCGAAAAACCGCAGATACGGGCATCAAGCCCGAGGTTTGCGATCGTCTTCACGCACTGTTTTTCATTCGGGGAAACGGCAGGAAATCCCGCTTCGATGACCTCGACACCGATACTGTCGAGCATGGTCGCAATCTTTACTTTCTCTTCGCAGGAGAACGATACCCCTGGCGTCTGCTCCCCGTCCCGCAACGTTACATCACAGATCTCAATATTCCACGGTTTCATGACTGCTCCCTTCCGGACAGGTACCTTCTACCACGAGCGTGCGGGGCGTGTCCGTCACCACGAGCTCGTTCTTCAGCGTCTCTATGTCTTCGGCACGACAGATTACCGGATCTGCCCACATGAGGTAGGGGACCGGATTATAGGAGGTCTGTTTGCCGGTCATCGCCGTGCAGTTGTTGCTCATCACGATACAGAGCAACGGAAGCTGCTTCTCGTACACATCTATCAGGGCATTCAGACCCGAATGGAGGAACGCGTAGTCCCCGATCAGGGCAACCTTTGTGCTCCGTGCGGCTACCGCGATGCTCGAACCCATACCATAACTCGCTATGCCCAGCTCGTACGGGGGGGTCATTCCCAGGATGGAACAGCCGGCATCGCAGATCATGCTCATATTCCGCTCTTTGAGGATGTTCATCATGGATTTGAACGGGCAGTCTTTGCAGAACGTCTTGTAATATCCCCGGTCCTTCATCACTTCAGGAAGTTCCTGGTGAACCGGGGGTTGCAGCCCCCGGTGATCCCGGATAAAGGTCCTGCCAATCTCGTGCACTTCCTTCACGCGTATGACCCATTCCGGCAGGGGATGCACGGTGACTATCCGGGTATTTCCCTGAGCGGCACCTACACCGGCAGGCTCTCCCTTCCATTGGTTTAATGGCGAAGAATTTGACCAGTCGAACATGGTCCGGTAGACTTCCTCGGCAGCCGTTATCCGCCCGTTCATGGTCCAGGACCGGTCGGAGAGCAGCCCTTTCCCATTCTGCCGGGGAACCGGGGAATGGGTTACTTCCGCGTCAAGCATTTCCGGCGTCAGCCGGAGTATTGCAACTCTTGAGAACTGTTCGGATGCTTCGAGGGCTGCCTCAACACCGGCATAACAGGTAGAGGCATCCGGTTCAATCACCGGAATTTCAGCCAGCTCGCCGTAATACCGGGAATCCTGCGCCGTCTGGGACCCCAAGGCTTCCGGGTCATCCCCCGCAACCAGAAGCACTCCCCCGATAAGTCCCTGGGATGCTGCCTGGAGCAGCGGGTCAGCGCAGGCATTTAACCCCACGTTCTTGATGATCACTGCGGCCCTTCGCCCTTCGAGAGAGTCCCCGAGTGCATATTCCAGCGCTGTTTTTTCATTGATCACCATCTCAGCCCGGGTTCTGGCTCCCAGATCCGTAACGGGAAAGCCCGGTACCGTATACTGCCGGTCCGTGCACGCAAGCAATGCTTCTGTTATTACATCAATACCTTTCATCTAGTCCCTCCCCGGCACGAGATCGCACCCGGCACAGTTCGTGCACATCGTGAGGGCCTTTTTTGGATCAAGTTCAGCCTTGGCAAGTTCCCGTTCATGGATTGAAAAGATCTTTTTTAAACGTTCGGCTGAAGGTCGGGGAGTGCCGGTCAGTTCGGAAACCGGGTTGAGCGGGCGCAGCACGGGAATTATACCGTGAGAGGTGAGCCGTTTGATGCAGGCCTCCATCTCCCCGTCGGTCTCGCCAAGCCCGATGATCACATTGGAAAAGACCCTGCCTTTGCCGAAGAGTTCAACCGAGCGATCGAGCACCCGCCAGAGCTGCTCATAGTCAAGCCCCGGGCATTGCTTTGCAAAGAGGGTCAGGGTTGCCGCCTCGATATTGAACTTCACTTCAGCTACGCCGAGTGCCCTGAGCCGGTCAGGCGTCTTGTCGACAGGATAAATCGAAACACCGATGGGGAGATCGTAGATCCTGAGGTGCTTTATCACCTCAAGCACATAGGATTCCTCCTCTTCGATTGTCTCAAGTACCCCACTGGTAATGGAGATTGCCGAAATCCGGCGCCGGACGGATTCAATCATCCCCATTATCTCCTCAATTGTCTTTCGTTTACCGCCAAGCTTCGGTACTGGACAATACCGGCAATGGAATCTGCAGCTGCCCGTCACCGTGATGAATGCCTGGTCGGGGCAGTGGCATCCCGGCTCAAGGAGCCTCCCGGGTATGAGTGTTCCCTCAAAATAGAGGTCAGCAACCCCGTTGCCCCGGTGGGCGATCTCCACTGCGCTGAGTGGGTTTAAGGCGAACTTGACCCGGTGACTGCCCATGGCAAAGAAGACCGCACCGCTCCCGCCGGCACCCGGGCCTGCGACAGAACGGGCAATATACTGTTCGGCAGGTTCACCGGTGATTCTGGCTGAACCGGCAGACAGAAGCCGGGCTTTTAAGTCGGTCCACTGCATAGTTCCAGCGCCTCCTCATACCGGGTGAAGAACGGGATGGCCGCAACAGCCCCGGTGATACCTCTTCCGTTCATGATGATCTTCAGGTCATTGTCACAGAGCTGTTCGAGCAGCCCCGGCTGGACCTCCCCGCGTTTCACACTCCGGCCGTACGCAAGCAGTTCTTTGGAGGGGGAAAAACCGGTATATACGGCCATACCGGTCTTCTGGGAGAGAGTGTATTTTTTTAAGAGGGCATTGAACCGTTCGGTAAGCCCTTCGGGATCCGTTGTGGCAAACTCCGCGACAAGACCAACACAGTTCTTGGTCCGGTAGGGCACCGGGAAGAGCTGGACTATCGTGTGCGAGAGATAGACTGAATGCTCATCTTCCACGGCTCTTGCAATATTATGGACCAGCGTCCACGTCGCCCCTTCTTCGGGAGTATCCGTGTCGTCCACACCAATGAGCACCCGCTGCATCCGGGGCAGCCAGATCGTGGCACCGGCGACTTTACCCCCGCCCGCGGGATCGCTCCGGCTCCGCAGAACCCCGCGTGCATCCGAGCGGCACGCTGCGGCACCCACGCCGCCCCCACCCATACCGATATACGTGACAGCAATCTCGGACTTGTCCACGGTGCAGGCCGAAATGCCCGCAGGGAACCGCGAGCCTTCGAGTGCAAGATCTACGGTTTGTGGTTTCAGGAGATACCTCATGGTAGAACCCACGCAGCGCACATCCTCCACCACCGGGCTCTGGGCATAGTGGTGTTTCGACCACATCGCACCACCCACACAGTCAAAAAACTCGATGAGTTCCACCCGGCTGCCGGTCTCATCCGCAACCGCCACGATCTTCGGGTAGTGGATTACGTAAGGTTCAGAGATGTTCGCCATACAATCCGGCCGCTTCTATACCACGGTTGCCCCAGAGCACCGCATCCAGTGCCCCGATCCGTCCCTTCCTGCCGTTACCGTCAAGAAATTCAATCCCCAACGGTTTTGCCTCCCGCTCAGCCTGCTCAAGGGTCATGATCTCCATCTTGACCGCTTTGAAAGCCGGTGATTCGACAGGAAAGCCAATACCACGATAACAGGCAATACCCGTATCCTGGGAGAAGGTGTGTTCCTGTACAAACGTGCAGATATATTCCTGCAATTCTTTGATACGTTCAGGTCTAACGGCAAAATTCAGTGCCGAACCAACACAGTTTGTTGTCTTGTAAGGGACAGCAGGATTGAGCTGGACAAGACACACGTTCAGGTATTCAACACCCTCGATGGGGCACGCTTCCGCACACTTGAGTGCGGTCACCCATGTGGCACCCTCGGTTTTTGTGTCCGTGTCATCGATGCCAAAACAGATCCTCTCGTACCGGGGGAATACAATCCTGACCCGGTTTGTCCGTGCCCCGCCCACTTTCAGGTCATCCTCGGAAGGATACTCAGCCCGGATTACCCCCGGAGCCTGCTGAAGACACGCGGCTATACCCACACCAGCGCTGGCAATACCCGACCAGGTGGTAATAACCTCATCACCGGAAACTTCGACCGCTTCAAGGGCCGGTCCCCCGACATCCCCCGCCGCTGCACCAAAATTCGCGGGAAATTTTCCCAGCCGGGCGTGGATGGTCATCGAAGTGCCCTCCACTTCACAACCAGTGACTGCACTACCGGCACGCCTGTGGTTCATCGCGTCCCATTCGATTGTGCCACGTGCACGGCATTGTTCAAGAATCTCTGCCATGCCAGCGCGTTCATCGACCATTACGAAAAATTTCTGGGCAAAAAGCGGTCCAAAGCGCTTTCTTACGCCGTCAGATTTCAGGGTAATCATGTTATCGCCGAAAATTCCGTTATCAAGAGAATCGGCAATAACAGTATTTATAGCGATCGATAGGTGAAGAAACTTTTTCAGTTATGGTATCTGCCATAACCAGCACAACCATCAAAAAATCCATGTATCCGGTGGCCAGATGCATACAACAGCATGAAAACGGCGATAGCGGTTTTCATAGTAAAAAAAGATTAGAGAATTTTGTGGAGCTCGATCTTATAGGGTCCGAGCGTGCCGCCAAAGTTGCCGGCTGTGATAAACTTCACACCCGGCACCATCGCCGCGGCTTTGACGCCTGCAGCCATAGCGGCTGCAACGGACTTCTCATCAATTCCGTCAATGACAATTTCATAAACCCCTTTGATACCAGCAGGGATCTTCGAGTCCGTAACTTTTTCCCGGAGTGTCGGGCAGTACTTCTCGTTGGTTGAAGCGGGCATGAACTTGTATTTCAGACTGCCAACCTTTGAGCCGCTCGCAACGATACCTCCGGGGAAACTCGTGATAGTGCCCGGAACCTTGGCGATGGCATCCACGGCTGCCTGTGCACCCATGAGGGCTGCCATCTGGTTCTCTGCCATCACAAAGAAGTTGCCACCGGCAACACCCTTGACGATGCCAAACTCTTCTTCGCCGATATATTCCCCTTCCATGATCGGGATGACCCAGCATTTCCTGCCGCCAACCTCTTTCTGGTATTCGTATCCGTCTCCGAAGAAGTGAAGTTTTACCTGGATCTTCTCTTCAGAGTTGGTTATACCGTTGAAGACTGCGGTCGTTGGTGCGGTGAGCACGCACTCAGCGAGGCGCTCGACAACCTGATCCTTGATCTTCTTCTTACCCGCACAGATCAGGATTGAGACACCCGGGCGACCATCAGGGGTCTGTGAAGCGTCAAGTTCCAGTTCGATCCCCGCTTCACACGGACATCCAATCGCTGACGTAGCAAAACCGGTTGCTTCAGTTGCTGCTTTCCGTGCCCATTCCATGGTGACTGCTGTGATGATCACCCGGCAGACCCATGTCGGGAATGCCTCTGCAAATTCGTTGTCAATGGTGACTCCGTTGATTTCCATACGATAACCTCCAATACTACAATGGTACTATGATGGGTATTGAATAAATTTTCTAAATTAATTCCAGTAAAAGAGCGCACAACTAATGCGTAATTAAGTACACAACAATCTGTTAATCTTAATAAAGAGTATAGAGATTGGAATCTTAAATCCCGAATAAAATGTACTTTTTTTCGGGTAAATTTCAGAACATTTATCTACATTCTTCGACCACTTTTGGATAGTCGATTTTAAAATCGATCATAGCTGGTGCGTAAAAGTATGTTACTTGCAGTGCACATTAACAGGGAAAATTGTACTAGCTGTAACAATACGTTTACAGAACCCTGATAATCCAGAGCACAGGCAAACGTACTATAATGGTATTGCATGAGGGTTAATTCATGAACAATCTGTTTCCCAAATTTTCCAAAAAGAGGGATGGGGTCAACGTTGTAATGGAGCAAAAACTCCTTCAGAACGTGAACAACCTTATTCTCAATGCAGAGACCTGCACGGGATGCGGTATATGTGTGGAGGCTTGTCCTGAGGAAGCTATTGTCCTCGGGCTTGTCGGTGCATCGAAGCGTGGCGCAATCAATTACGCTGCCCCCATCGATGTCGACGAGACCAAGTGTTCATACTGCGGCGTCTGCGTCATAATGTGCCCATTCAATGCATTGACCTTAAAAGTGGATGGACAGGAGAGACTCCCGATCCTTGAGAAGGAAGGGTTCCCGCAATATAATATAAAGGCGGAGATTGATGACGAGAAATGCGTCAAGTGCACGATCTGCGAAGAGGTCTGCCCGCGCGACGCCATTGACCGCAACGTCCCTGCATTTGAAGGAACCTATAAAGGACCGGTTGCTGGCGCAAAGGACCGCCAGACTGCAATCAAGACCAAGACGACATTTACTGTAGATAAAGAGAAATGTTCGCTCTGTGGCCTGTGCGGGGCATTATGCCCGGCAATCGTGGTGAAACACAAGGAATTCACCGCAGAGTCCGGAAAAGTCGAAGGCGACGTGATCTGGGACGAGACAAAGTGTGATGCGTGCAAGGTGTGTGTTGAGGCATGCCCCGAGGAGTGCATCACCGTTGAGCGCGAGATCATCTCTGACAAGGTAATCGGCAAAGTCGATATTTTACAGGACAACTGCTGCACCTGCACGTGGTGCTCGAAGAACTGCCCGACAGAAGCAATCACCGTCGAGAAGATTTTTGAAGGCGATATCGTATTCAATGCTGATAAATGCCCCGGCGGTTGCTCAACGTGTGCAGATATCTGCCCGGCAAATGCGATCTATCTCCCGACCCCGATGGCAGCAGCTGACATGAAACGTGACAGCATTGAAGCGAACATTGCAGTCAACAAGGATTACTGTATCCTGTGCGGTGCATGCGTTAACGCCTGCCCCGGTGAGGACATCATTGTGCTGCAGAGGGCCGGTATCCGCGTGAAAGGCACAGAAACAGACCTGTTCAACAAGATCAAAGAGAAACTCTTCACAAGAAGAACCTCGAAAGTGAAAGAGGACATCACAGGACAGGTTAACCTCAAACAGATGGAGAAGGCGTGAGTTCCATGGCAGCAAGAACAAAAGGTTACCCAGAAGCGCTGGATAAGAAGCTCCAGGACCAGAGACTTTACATTGACGACTCAAATCCTGAGTTCACCAAGAACGTAAAAGCCATCTCACGCACTATTGCCCACATGTGCTACCAGTGCGGAGCCTGTACCGGCTCCTGTCCGTCTGCACCCCGCAGCAGCTACCGCATCCGCAAGTTTATGAGGAGAGCAGTGCTCGGGCTTGAGAACGAAGCACTGATTGACCCGGATCTCTGGCTCTGTACTACCTGCTACAGCTGCACAGACCGGTGCCCGCGTGATATCGCACCAACCGATGTCATCATGGCCATGAGGAACCTCGCTTTCAAGAAAGATATTATTCCGGTGAATTTCCTCAAGACCGTTCAGTCTATCTATAAGACCGGACACGGTGTACCCAACAACGATGTCAACAGGGCTGCCCGCGAGAAGATCGGGCTCTCACGCGATCCGCCGACTACCCATATGTATCCCGAATATATCCCGGGCATCCAGAAGATCCTTGACCACTACAAACTCAAGGCAAATTCGGACCGGATCGTCAAGGAAAGGGAGGGATAAGACATGTCAGAATCAGGCGCAAAACACAAGTTCGCATTCTACCTTGGATGCATTGCCCCCAACCGGTATCCCGGTGTCGAATCCGCTTCCATCAAGGCCATGAAAAAACTCGGCGTTGAGCTGGTTCCCTTAAAGGGTGCAAGCTGCTGCCCCGCACCAGGTGCATTCGGATCCATCGATCTCAATGTATTCTATGCAATGGCAGCCCGGAACCTTGTCCTTGCTGAACAGATGAAGATGGATATTGCCCTCGTCTGCAACGGCTGTTACAAGTCGATCTGGGAAGTCAACCACAAGCTCAAGCACAACAAGGATCTCCGTGATGCAGTCAATGAAGTGCTCAAGGAAGTCGACATGGAGTACAAAGGTACTATCAATGTCTACCACACTGCAGAGCTCCTGTACAACGACAAGTTTATAGGTGTTGACAAAGTCCGCGACAGCGTTACAAACCCGCTGACCGGTGCCCGCATCGCTGTCCACTACGGATGTCACCTGACAAAACCCCACAAGGACAGGGAGTTTGAAAAGGATGTCATGCTCAATACCGAGCACCCCGTATGGATGGAAGAACTGGTTGCTGCACTCGGTGCAACACCGGTCGAATACCGCAACAAGATGCAGTGCTGTGGTGCCGGCGGCGGTGTCCGGGGTTATGATATCGTGCATGCACTCGATATCGCCAACGAGAAGCTGATCAATTTACAAGAAGAGAAGGTAGATGCCCTCACGGATATCTGCCCGTTCTGTCAGCTTCAGTTCGACCGCGGCCAGATCGAGATTCAGGAAAAGTTCGGTGTCTCGTATAACCTACCCGTTCTGCACTTCGCTGAGCTTCTCGGACTGGCACAGGGAATGAGTCCTCAGGATCTCGGACTGGATCTCCATGCAATCAGCTGCGAATCGTTCCTTCAGAAGGTGCTGTGAGGTGGTACAAAATGGCAGAAAAGAAGAAAACAACCACCAAAAAGACCGAAACCAAGAAAAAGGACACACAGAAGGCGGCCCCCGTGATACAGGAAATTAAGAAACAAGCCCCGGCAGCAAAGCCGACAGCAGCCGGCAGCACCACCCAGCAGAAGCCCCGGGTGGGTGTATTCATCTGCCACTGCGGTACGAATATCGCTGGATCAATGGATATCCCCACCGTAGAAGCATACGCAAGAACCATTCCCGGTGTCGCATTCGTCGACAACTACCAGTACATGTGCTCCACGCCCGGTCAATCAAAGATTCAAAAGGCGATCGCGGATCAGAAACTCACTGGTATCGTCGTCGCTGCATGTTCACCCCGTCTCCACGAGCCAACATTCAGGACTGCAACCAAGGAAGGCGACCTGAACCCGTTCCGGTTCGAGATGGCAAACATCCGTGAGCAGAACTCGTGGGTGCACATGCATGACCGGGAAGGGTCAACAGAAAAGGCAAAGGACGCAATCCGTATTGCCGTTGCAAAAGCAGCACTTCTCCAGGACCTGTTCCCGAAGAAAGTACCCGTCGAGAAAGCGGCCATGGTCGTCGGTGCAGGTGTTGCCGGCATGCAGGCAGCCCTTGACCTCGCAGCAGCAGGCATCAAGACCTACCTCATCGAGTCTGACACCAGCATCGGCGGACGCATGTCCCAGCTCGACAAGACCTTCCCAACCCTCGACTGTTCCCAGTGTATCTTAACACCCAAGATGGTGGATGTCGGCAGGGAATCCAATATCGAGCTGTATACCTACTCGGAAGTCGACCAGGTTGAAGGATATATCGGCAACTTCGACGTGACCATCCGCAAGAAGGCACGCGGTGTGCTCACCCCCACGGAAGCAGCAGCACGCGGATATGTCGGCGGGGGCTGTAACGGCTGCGGTGACTGTGATACAGTCTGTCCGGTTATCAAGCCCAATGCATTCGAAATGGGGATGAAACCGAGAAAGGCAATCTACATCAACCACCCGCAGGTTGTCCCCCTGATCTATACGATCGACTTTAACGCCTGTGTCAAGTGCGGGCTTTGCGTGACTGCGTGCGGTCCCGAGAAGCGTGCAATCGACCTCGAATCCAAGGATGAGTTTGTCAAGGTCAAGGTGGGTACTGCCATTCTTGCAACCGGGTATGAACTGTTCGCGATTGAGAACAAGACTGAATGGGGATACAAGAAGTTCGAGAACGTCATCACCGGTCTCGAATTCGAGCGGCTTATCTGTGCATCAGGCCCGACCGGTGGACACCTTGTCCGCCCGAGCGATGGTCAGACCCCCAAGAAAGTCGCATTCGTCCTCTGTGCAGGTTCCCGTGACAACACCGGTAATGGCAAGCCATACTGTTCACGGTTCTGTTGCATGTACTCGTTAAAACACGCCCACCAGATCATCGAGAAGATTCCGGGATGCACTCCCTATATCTTCTACATGGATATCCGGTCATTCGGTAAGGCGTACGAAGAGTTCTATTACCGCATCCAGGATGAGGGAGCGAAGTTTATCCGCGGCCGTGTGGCCAACATCATCGAAGATCCCAAGTCAGGGAACCTCCACGTGATGGCCGACGACACACTGCTTGACCGCCCGGTCGATATGGAAGTCGACATGGTCGTGCTCGCATCCGCAGTGCAGCCCTCGGCTGACACCAACAGGACCCGCAGGCTCTTTGGGGTATCGTGTTCAAGTGACGGCTGGCTGTTGGAAGCCCACCCGAAGTTGAACCCGTGCGGTACCACAACTGCCGGGGTCTTCCTTGCCGGTGTCTGTCAGGGGCCAAAAGATATCCCCGACACTGTAGCATCCGCTGAAGGTGCAGCATCTGCGGCCAGTATCCCAATCCACAAAGGTGAGGTTGAACTCGAGCCGTATTTCGCAACCTGCATTGATGAGAAATGCGCAGGCTGCGGTATGTGCGTGAACCTCTGCCCCTACAGCGCCCTCGCGCTTGTCGAGAAGGATGGTCGCACCGTAATGGAAGTAACCGAAGCCAAATGCAAAGGCTGCGGAACCTGCGGTGGCTTCTGCCCCGGTGGTGCAATCTGGATGAACCACTTTACCACCCCACAGATAGTCGCGCAGATCGATGCATGCATCCTCGGAGGTGAGCAGTAAATGTCAGCTCCTGGAAATTTCAAGATCCCCGAACGCGGACCCGGTATCTGGCAACCCAAGATCATCGGTCTTCTCTGCAACTGGTGCTCGTATGCCGGTGCAGACCTTGCCGGTGGCGGCCGTATCCAGTACCCGCCCGATGTCAGGGTCGTCCGCGTCATGTGTACCGGACGCCTTGACGCACTGTTTGTCCTGAAGGCTTTTGCCGATGGCGCAGACGGTGTGCTCGTATCAGGTTGTCACTTTGGAGACTGCCACTACCTTGAAGGCAACTACAAGGCAGCAAAGCGGATGTTCATGGTCAAGCGCCTGATGAAGAGCATCGGCCTTGATGACCGCCGCTTCAGGATGACATTCGTCTCTGCATCAGAAGGTGCGAAGTGGGCAGCAGTCATTACTGATGTGGTGAACACCGTTACGGAACTGGGGCCAAGCCCCATAACCGAATTTAAACAATAATTCAGAATTAACACAGGGAAACCGTATCCACCCAACCATTTTTTACATCAGACGCACCAGTGCTGATCCCATATAAAAAAAAGTGGTGGTAAGAAAGTGGATGCAAAGATACCCATTTTTCGTGGGTTTTTGTGATTTTTTGATTCTTTTTAAACGTGTCAATACAATCCATTAATCTGATTTCCGGGGATCTCATCCCTCAAAGCCCTACAACCGGTCTCCTTTTTCTCCTTTTTATAAAACCCGCTTTTTTCCGGGTCTCACTCATGTAAACCAGCACCTCAAAAAAAAGTCGCCTGCAATCGCATTATAGTGGCCGTTTACCCATCAGATAACCTGAATCAAATTCATTGCGGTTTACGAGTCATTGGCATCGATCATCTGACACGGTTTCCGCGTTTATTCTTGCTAACAGACGTTAAATATTACGAATTTTCCATCAGGATACAATTGGAGCCCGATGAGGGGTTTTCCGGATCCCAAAAACAGAAACGGGGCTCAATTCGGGGTTATTCTCGTGTATCTCTACAACCCCATTCCAAATGAGAAGTCCAACGTATGAAAAAACCCTGAAAAAAAATAGATGAACTGATCTACCTTGCTGGTATGATCAGTGAGCGCTCGCCCGCGGGCATAAACTCGCGGATTGCACCCTTTGCGAACTCGCGGCGTGGTTCGGAGAAATCGAACTTGA